>CAXMPS010000317.1:0-4226 GCA_964194995.1 uncultured Gammaproteobacteria bacterium
AGGACGATCCACCTCCACCACGGTGACCTCCTGATCGTGAAGGAACCGGGCCAGACCAACACCCCACGACCCGGTGCCCTCCACCCCAACCTGTTCCACCTCGCCGAAGCCGACCAGCCAACCGAGAAGACCCTCGAAACCAGAAGCGTCGGCGGGAAACGATTCCACACCCAACAGTCCACCGTTGTCGTCAATAGCCGCTGCCACATGGACATCAGCATGGGTGTCGACACCACCAGTTACTCCTACGATTCTCATGGCCGCCCCTTTCGTATAAGGCCAGAGGGGTGGCAAACCACCGGAACGGCGGACGTGACCCGACCGAACTGGAATTAGCAGTTCAACCGGCGAACACCGCCCGACCGGTGGAAACCACACCAGCCGGAAGTATCACTCCCAGCCGGTTATGGGCGGCTCAAAAGCTCATTTCAAGGGGTTGTTCGATCTCGAATGTGAGCTTGCCGGGTCCTTGAACAAAGCCTGCTCTGACTCCCCACGGCATGTCTTTGGGTTCATCGACGCTGACGGCCCCTTTGCCGATGACTCGTTGGAAATCTCTGTCGCAGTCGTCGCTAGTGAAAGCAATAGTGGAGGGAATGTCCTCTTCGGCATCGTTGACGACGAGTTGTGTTGAGCCAAAGATGAACAGGGACATTTCATGGTCCTCAGTGACCGGTGACGAATTCCACACCTTCTCTAACCATTGGACGGCTCCTGGACGGTCACTAACAAACACATGAACATGAGCAATCTGGGAGTCCTGCATTCAGCATCCTTCGATTTAGTGGGTACAAAACCGTACATTCGCACCAGCATCCCAAGTCATGGCTCCTTAGCTAGACGCACGCGCATAACGGCACTTAGGTACGCCTGCTCCCGGCGTCATGAGCCGCCACCGGTTATGGGCGGGGCAGCGCCTGCCCCTGCGACGTTTTGGTGTGAGCGTCGGTCTCGCAGCCAGCACTTCTTGAAAGAATTTCCCGCTGTTGCAGGGACAGAGATCGTTTCGTCCGAGCTTCTCGATGAGTTCCCCACCGTGCCGGCACATTGCTCCGACCCACCCGGGCCCTGTCAGAGCAGCAGTAGCGTTCCAGCGAAGCCAATCACTGTCCAGAGACCGGCTAGTCGCCCTCCTTTGTTGAAGGCGAAGGGCATCAATGAGTTTGTGAGCATTGCCAGTATTCCGCCTGCGGCTACTGCGGCTGCACCTGCACCGGTCGCGCTACTGAAATTTTCGCCGATCAGGAACCCACCTAGTGCGGTGATTGCGCACACCAGGACAACAGCACCCCACATTGAAGCTGTTTTCCACATCGACCATCCACTGGCGGCGAGTGATGAAGAGGGGGCGAGGGCTTGGGGAACGTTCGAGACCCACACTGCAGCGACGAAGGCGATGCTGATGGGGTCTCCTGTTGTGACGGCGATACCGAAGATGAGCGATTCGGGGACACCGTCGACGATGGCACCAACCACGATTCCTAGGGGATTGTCCGGATCGTCGCCACCAAAGCGGGCTTCGACCGCGCGGTCGGCGAGAATGAAGATTCCGGCGCCGACGACGATCAGCACCGCACTGCCTAGCGTGGCTAGGTCGGCGGCTTCTGGGATCAGGTCGAAGGCGACGGCGCTGATCAGCGCCCCCGCACCGAACCCGGCGAACCCGCCGATGACCTTGGTGCTGAAGCTGACCCCATAAACGATGAGACCAGCAATCAGTAGTGAGGACTGGGCAAGAGCTGCGAGCAGGATGGCCTCTATTGCCAGCGGGAACTCCTCAGTTCGGGCACGTCAGGCTAGCGGTCGACACATCTGGGTCTATTTCACTCTTATTTAACGGCTGTGATTGCAGGGGGTCGTTGCATCACTCTTCGGGAAGAGTTGTGGTTTCTCGATTTGGATGTGTGTTGTGGAACGGTTGTCGGAGTTGGAGAAAGCTGAGGTTTGGGATCGGTTCGAGGCGGGTGAGTCGCAACGGTCGATCACTCGTCGGTTGGGTAGGTCGCCGTCGTCGATTCGGACTCTGCTGTTGGGTTCGGGGTTTCGTCGACCGGTGCCCGGTCCTGAGTGGTATTCGCTTCGGTTGGCTCTGACCGAACGCGAAGAGATCAGTCGAGGGTTGGCTGCTGGCGAGTCGTTTAGGTGGATTGATTCTGGTCTTGGGCGGGCTGGGTCGACGGTGAGCCGGGAGGTGGCAGCCAACGGCGGACGGTCACCGAGGCCAAGGCGGGCAAGCTTCAAGAGGACGAATCGTCGCCCATTGTCGGGGTGTCCGGCTCACAGGGGGACTCCAGGCCGACAGCGAGTACGTTGTGTGCCATGACTGGGCCTCGGTGGACGGAAATGAGGGCTCTCACCCGTCACCAAGCGGCATCTTTGTGGGGTAGCGACGTTCCGTCGGCGGTCGGCGTCTACGTATGGCTCAGGGATGATTCTCCTGTCTACTCAGGTCGCGGTCATCGGCATGTCGTGGCGGTACCTTTCTGCGAGAGAGTGCTGTTGCACGCGCTCATGGAGTACGCATCCCGTGGTCTTAACGATTAGCAGCGCGATTCCGAGGCCTGCGCCGAGTTCCAGCGCGGTCCAGGCGGTGTCATCGAGGACTCGGGGTACGTTGTCCTGGGCGACGTTGACATCGACACGACACGATGACCGTTCCCATCGATCTCGGTATCTGGCAGACCGGCCAGAGGCTAGACCTCCACCTCGACGAGCCGACACCGGTCGGCGTGTTTCTCGGCGACCTGGTTCGTCTGCTCGGCTTGCCACGTCGCGCCTGGGATGGGCAGCCGATCGACTACTGGCTCCACCCAAGAGACGATGGCGCCCGGCTCGACGAGACAGTCAATCTGAACGAGGTCGAGGTGTCGCAGAGCGGCCTCGTCCTAGCTGCGTCGCAGTCGGCGCTCGACATTCGCGTTGAGCTCGATCGGCTGGTCAAGGGCATCAACTTGGACATCCGCAAGGCGATCGACGAGGAGATCGAAAGGGGAATTGGCGACGTCACGACGGCAACCACCGGTGAGTTCACTGCTGTTATCCGGGATGTCCGGGAGCAGGTGACCCGCCGAGTCACAGACCTCATCCCTACGGGCCGAGAAGGGGTGAAAGCTCAATTTCTTGCCGCGGTCAGGCTACGGAAGATGGCAAGGACCGACGCTTTGGTCGAGTATCAGGACGCCGTCGAGCTCGGCCTCGGCCGGGCAAAGAGCTACGCCAGAGGTGCGTGGCGGACATTCAGTGGTCTCGCCGCGCACACCGGTGCAGCAGGAGTCGCCGGGACGGCCGCGGCCGCCGCTGCAGTAGTGCTGGTCGCGGCCGTCCCTGACTCGCGGTCCCAAGGGAGAGGACGGCAAGCCTGGAGAGCCCGGAGCAACCGGAGCGCCCGGAGCGAACGTGACCGTGATCTCAGAGGTGACAACGACTTCCACCGAGCCTCCCACCACCACCACGCTGCCCCTGCGCACACACCTGGTGGTCGCTGGCGACACCCTGTGGGAGATCACGACTATCGAGTGCAAAGAACGTCCACTGCTCAAAGACTTCATCGAAGACTTGCTGGCGATCTGGGTGGCCAACATTCAGGAAATTGGCAGCGATCCGAGCAGCATCGATGTGGGCCAAGTGCTGACGCTCCCGTGTGATTCGCCCCCCTGACGGCAACCGTCAACGCATGCCGAAGACGCGACTCCGTCGACTCCACAAACTTTGTCAGGGCAATGCTGACGGTCGGTCAGGGCGGTCCAAGGGCCTATTGGATTTTTTGCTGGGATAGGGGCCGCTGAACCCGGACACATCCTGCGCGTCTGAGAAGCGGCCACATTTCGCTCTTGGTTCTGGATTAGGGGACGCCAACCCGGACAAATGCTTTCGCTTTTGGGGTAGGGGCGCCTGAATCTGGTCGCGCCTCCCGCCGGGCCCAAGGGGCGTTGCGGGATCCGATTCTGGGACCTTGAGTTGCCCCTCGGCCGAGCGCAGACGTGTGTTCACTCAATGCCTGCAATGACTTCCCCCCACGCGGCCTTTTTTCAGTTCCTGACTGACTTCAGGTGCTAGCGTTCGAATGTAGCGGAGTCGCATCGCGAGACCTCCGGCGCTGACACTTCGTGGCCCATCAGAAATCTCCCAGCTCCCGCGTAACTCCGATCCTAGGACTCGAAATCACCTCGACGACACCGCACAAAACGGCACTTTTGTGTGGGATATCGGGTACGTTTACTTGGCTG
>CAXMPS010000318.1:0-2932 GCA_964194995.1 uncultured Gammaproteobacteria bacterium
TCAGCCGGACCACCGGAGCGGCGGTCGCGCTCGACGAGCTCCGCCGGAGTCTGACCCGCGAGCGCCGGCGGCGGCTGGCCGCAGTCGACGAGTATGCGGATGTGACCACGTCCTTCGCGGTGTACGTGCGGACAGCGGAGGAGCTGTTCCGGACCTACGACGAGCAGATGGTCGAGCACAACAAGACCGCCGCCAAGGCGGGCGACGCGGCGAGCTGACGGGCGGGCGGCCGGACCGGCCGCCGCTCTTTACGCAACGCTCCCCTGGCTGAACAACGGCTGGTAGATCGTTTCGTGACTCACCCGCATCTCCTCATCTGCAGGGTATGCCTCAACGAGCCACCGCGAGATCTGACGGGGAGACCACCACAACTCGAGTTTCTCTGGAGCTCGTGTTCTCCTCATCGACGAACCGCCCACTGCATACGCGTTCGACATCAGCTGCTCATCGCCTCACATATGGTCCGCGCATAGTGGGTGAGACGATCGGTGGCGAGGACTAGACCCTCGATCACCGGATTGAACAGTCATCAAAGCGGGTCGTCTTGCCGTGTATTCTTCCTGCCGAGGGGTCAATGGGGGATTTCGTTCGCGCAGTCGGAGGTTGGTGGGTTGGGGCGGTGCTGCTGCTTGTGGGCATCGCTGGGCCCGTGGTGTTCGACTGGGGTGGACTCTTTTCTGTATTCGTCATCGCTGTTGGGATGCTGATCGTCGTGGTCGGTGCCTACCGGGCCTATGACCGGATCGAACAGGGACGCGACGAACCGGGGTCACGGCCCGAACCTGATCATGTCGGGTTCACCATCAAGGCTGGGGTCCCTTACCTAGGGATACCGTCGGGGGTCAACAGCCTGATCATCCCGGACGTCGGTGTCGTGAATTGGTCTGACACGCCCATTGAGCTGAGGTTCACGCTCCTGGCAACTGACGGTTCCGGACCCCTTGAGAGTGTCATAATATCGGCTCGGACAGTCTCCGCCGGTACTGCAATCTTGCCCAACCCGATGCATCTTGATCCGCGCTCCTGAACCCGTCCGGTTTTACCGGAGGCTCCATTCCCTGAGAGGATGGGGTTATGCCAAGACGAAGCAGATACGCACCGGAGGTTCGGGAGCGGGCGGTCCGGTTGGTGTTCGATCATGAGGACGAGTACGAGTCGCAGTGGAAGGCGATCGTTTCGATCGCGGACAAGATCGGGTGTTCATCTGAGACGCTGCGTAACTGGGTGCGTCAGGCGGAGCGTGATGCTGGCCTGCGGGCGGGGTTGACGACTGATGAGCGGGAGCGGCTCCGCGAAGTAGAGCGAGAGGTCAAGGAGCTGCGGCGGGCCAACGAGATCCTGCGTAAGGCGTCGGCGTATTTCGCTCAGGCGGAGCTCGACCGCCGACCGAGACGATGACGGCGTTTATCGACGACTACAAGGGTGAGTACGGGGTCGAGCCGATCTGCCGAGTGTTGCCGATCGCCCCGTCTACCTATTACGAGACCAAACGCCAGCAACGAGAACCCGACCGGAGGTCGGCTCGTGCCCGGCGTGACGAAGAACTGTGCGGTGAGATTCAACGGGTGTTCGACGCGAACTATCGGGTATATGGGACCCACAAGGTGTGGCGGCAACTGAACCGGGAAGGCATCACGGTCGCCAAGTGCACGGTGCGCCGATTGATGCGCCAGCTAGGGATCCAGGGCGTTACCAGGGGCCGAGCGTTCACCACCACGACGAAACCAGACGAGATGCTGGCCCGCCCTCGTGATCTCGTCGATCGCGACTTCACCGCTACTGGTCCCAACGAGTTGTGGGTGTCGGATCTGACCTATGTGGCGACCTGGTCCGGGTTCACCTACGTGGCGTTCGTCATCGACGTGTACTCGAGACGGATCGTTGGGTGGCGGGCCTCCACGTCGCTACGTACTGACCTGGCCCTCGACGCCCTGGAACAAGCGATCTGGGACCGGCTCGACGACGACCCGCAGCGTCTGGTCCACCATTCCGATGCGGGGAGCCAGTACCTGTCGATTCGTTATACCGAACGACTCGCCGAAGCCGGCATCGAACCCTCAGTCGGATCGGTCGGCGATTCCTATGACAACGCCCTCGCCGAATCCGTCATCGGGCTCTACAAGACCGAAGTCATCCGCCAGCGAGGACCCTGGCGAGGCCTCGACGACGTCGAATACGCCACCCTGGAATGGGTCGACTGGTTCAACACCACCCGACTCTTCGGACCGATCGGAGACATCCCACCCGCCGAATACGAAACCAACCACTACCAACAAGACAGTCCAGCCGAAGAAGCCGGACTCAAGCAAACGAGTCTCCGATAGACCCGGACGGGTTCACTGTCTTTTGTGGTTGGGTGTTACTCGATGAGCCGTAGGGGGTTTCCTTCGATGTACGCTGACCAGGTTGTGGTGTCTGTGGATTCGTCGGGGTAGTTGTAGCGGACCTTCCACCAGCAATCTGCGGCGCACGTGTAGTCGGCTGGAAGTTCGATCCAGATGGTGAGCAGCCAGTTGTTGAACTTCCCCCCGCCTCCCGATTTGCTTGTAGTGATGACACAAGTTGCCTCGGTGCCAGAGCCGTTCCCGGGGCCGCTGTGCTCGTTGGCGGTCCACGTGCACGGCGGGTTGGTGCCGGTGGGGTCGAGGATCTCTACGGAGTGGTTTCCCTTGGCGTCTCCTGGGTCGAACAGTTCGATGACGAGGGTTTTGCCAGCGTTGAGTTCTGCGACCTCGGTGAGGTAGAACTCGGTAGTACCCGCATCAACGTTGGCGAAGATCGCCATGTCACCCAGCCCGTAGACCCTGGGCGGGGGGCCGCCCGACGTTGAGGCACGTATTGACCAACGATTGAGGCCCTGCTGATCCAGACCGCCAGGATCGTCGATCATGATACGGAGTGGGAAGATCCCGGCCTCGGCTATTGGAACCGT
>CAXMPS010000319.1:0-2089 GCA_964194995.1 uncultured Gammaproteobacteria bacterium
CTCTTCCAGGTTGTCACCCTGGGTCCTGATGAGTCCGTCTTCTGTGACCTCGATCACCCGGTGGAGGACCTCTGCGGGATAGCCGCTCTCCTGCGCCTCAGCAGGGACCGGGACCGCCACTACGTCGCCCACTCGGGGGGAGCCTTCCACATGTCTCATCAGCACAATGGCTCCGGTGTCGATGGCCGGCTCCATGCTGGAGGACATGACGACGACTATGGGCGGCCAGGCCTGCAGGTAGAGGAAGCCGCCGAAGACCACGACCGCCACCACGGTCAGGAGTGCTGCGGCGATTCGGCTTCCGGTTCGACGACCGCGTGCCCTCATCTGGATCGTTCCGGTCTCTGGCGTCTGGGAATGGCCATCACCCCCCAGAAGAGGGGACCGGCTTAGGCCGAACGGTTCAGCATGGCCACGAACACCGGCGCAGTGGGCGAGGAGCCGGGCGACGGCTTCCGGATGTAGGTGCCGGCCGTGTCGTTGGCCTTCGGGGTGATGGCCTCAATCCCTATGTAGTAGTCGGCGCCCGCGCCAGAGGCGAGGCTGGGGAACACGGCCCAGGCGTCTTCGGTCTCTACCACCATCACCGACGTGGCATCAGGGGCAGCCCAGTCGGCCGGAATCGCAGCGGCGCAGGTCTTGTCCACCTGCTTGAACTCCAGGTTCAACACCGACCAACCGGTGGCGTTGTTGTTGAGGTACACGGCCACGAAGTAGGTCCCGGTCTCTGCTTTCAGGTCGACGTCGAACATTGGGGTGTCGGCATCGACCTTGCCCCAGGTTCCGTTGAATGCGATCGTCAGTGCAGTGTTCGCAGTCACCAGGCCGGCGTACTGCGATGTCCCCGCTGCGGGGGGCTCGGTGCCGAAGACCTGGGTCGCGGTTGCGGTACTGCCAAGCGCCGATGTCGAGGTGGCAAGGCCAACCGCCCACACCGCACCCATGATCAGACCAACGAGACCGAACGCCAGCCATGTCAGGGAACGACGCCGCCGACGCGACCGGGTTCCGGCTTTTAGGTTCATCTCGTCCGATGCGAGGTCGGGCGTGGCGATTTCAAGACTCATGTCTCATCCTTTTTGACCGGAATCGTTCCAACAACTGGCATCGGTTCCGCGCTTGGCGGCCTTGAGACCAAATCCGATGGCGGGTAAGTGACTAGTGCACGTCGCGTAGGCTGACTCTGCGGGCGAAATGCACACCCAAAGGCGCCCATACGTAGTACGTAATACGTAAGACGTAATACGTAATACGGCGAAGACTGAGCCTCCGGCTCAATCTTCGCCTAAGAACTCGCCGATTTTGGTCTGCGCCGCCTCCATCACCTTGGTTTGAAGACCGTTGAGCGCTCTGGCCAGCGCCAGCTCCTCGCCGATGACCGGCATCGCCTGATCAGTCGGGTTCCGCTTCGCTCTTCCCCTGGCCTCGAAGTGATCTCCCATCAGGTCGAGAACGGTGTGCACCGTTGTCGTGGCTTCGTCCTCTTCGATGTGCACCGCGATCGTGATGTCCTTCTCCATGCTCACCTCCTTCTTTCGAGCATGGTCGAAGACCGACGGTCTGGCTAGGGCATTTCGCTCCTTGGTGCTGGGTCTCCGGCCACCGGCCTCCGGCAACAGGATTGGTACTTGTTACTTGATACTTGCTACTCATGCTCGCTTCAGCAACGTCGGCCTGAGTTCCGATAAATGTCCTATGGCCGGAGACCTGCCGATTGAGGCCATCAAGGCAAAGCACCCGCGTGCCTACGAGGCGTGGCGTCCGATAGACGATGTCATCCTGCGTGCGCTGGTGCGAACGCCGGCAGGAATCAGCGAGATGGCGGAGCATTTGGGCCGAACCGAAAGCGAGGTGCGCATGCATCTGACCCGCCTCGGCCTGGCCCAACTCGCTGGCTAGTCGTGATCTGACGCCGAGGTGACGAGCCAGGCTGCGATTGCGGCGTAGGCGAGCGCGATCACCGTCATCCCGATAACGATCGGGAGCAGCGTTTCGTCGTAGTCGGTTGCCTCTGCGGTCTCTGCGAGGGCGAATAGCAAGCTCATGGGAGGCAATGCTACCGAGCTCCGCAAGCGGGGTAGCGGGTACC
>CAXMPS010000320.1:0-4486 GCA_964194995.1 uncultured Gammaproteobacteria bacterium
GCTCTGAGAGCTACGAAACGGCGCTGGTATCCTCCGACCCGCCCGATCGCTCGACGGGCAGCTTTCCGGGGTAGCTCAGTTTGGCAGAGCAGCGGACTGTTAATCCGTTTGTCGTGGGTTCGAGTCCCACCCCCGGAGCCACCGGGATTCCGCTGTAAGGGTAAGGGATTCTGGTCACACACTGTTGATCTCACGTGTGCCGATTCTGGGCCGCGGGGCGCGTACAGGGCGCGATATCTGGCGCCAAACGTTCGGCCGGATCACCAGTTCGGGAAATTGCCACGAACACTGGGCGAGGCAGACCACTGACCGTGGCTTACAGAAGTGTCCGAGATTGCCGGTTCTCGCATGGGCGATGCTGTTTGTTACAGGTCCGGCGGAGGGTGATCTATGCGGCTGAAGATCGAGCACGCCGCGGGTCAAGCCATGGCCGGGGTGAGGTCCACGGCAAACAGCTGCCATTCGCCTTCGATGCCCTTCAATGAATATGTTCCGCGGTCGGCGAACCCGATGCCGGAGCCGGCGACCAGGTCACGGACGGTCGACGATACAAGGATCTCACTCGGCCCGGCCTCTGCCATGACTCGGGCAGCGAGGTGAACCGCGATGCCTCCAACGTCGTCGCCGCGCAGGTCGATCTCCCCGATGTGGATGCCCGCCCGTATCGCCAGACCGACGCGTTCAAGCCGGCCGCGTAGGTCATCGGCGGCTCTGATGGCACGACCGGGTCCGTCGAACACGGCGAGTACCCCGTCGCCGGTGCCTCTGACCACTCGGCCTGAATACGAGGTGGCCACTTCGATCGACAGCTCGTCGTGGAGGTTGAGGAGTGCCTTCCACTGCAAATCACCGACTTCCTCGGCGCGGCGGGTGGAGTCGACAATGTCGGTGAACAGCACCGAGGCGAGGACGCGATCGGTAGCCGGCCGGCGCTGGCTGCCGGTTAGGAATTCCTCAAGGGCGGAGAGGGTCAACTCGGCATGCTCAAAATATGGGTAGTTGTCGCCCCCCGGGAGCTCGACCAGTCTCGCTCCTTCGATGTGGTCGGCGAGGTATTTGCCGTGCGATAGCGGGGTGAACCCACTGTCAATCCGATGAAGGACGAGCGCCGGCACGTGGACTGTGCTCAACAATGGTCGAGCATCAGCTTCGGCAGACGCCATTGCGTACGGAAACACGGCGGTTGGGCTGGTGATGGAACGTTGCAACTTGGTTAGCCATTGCAGAAACCCCGGATCGGATTGGTGGTTTGGGAAGAAGTACCGGGCTACCGCCCGGGAGGAAATGCCCCACTCTTCACCAACTGCTTGGCTCATGGCTTCGTACTCCGCTTGGGTGAGGCCGATCGGATAGTCGTCGGCGACGATGAACCGAGCCGTCGTGTTGACCAGCACGACCGCGCGGGTTCGGTGTGGTCGCGTGGAGGCAAACAGGAGACCCACCGGTCCGGCGTCGTCAATGGCCATCAGAGCTGCCTGCTCCGAGGCCGCGGCGTCCATCACCGCCTCGATTTCCTCGGCGAAAGCTTCCCACGGCGGAAGCGCGTCGAGGGGCAGCGGGTCGGAGCCGCCGGTGCCTCTCCGATCGAACCGGATGACCCGCGAGAAGCTGGACAGCCGCTGATAGAACAGCCGGATCGCAGGATGCTCCTACTCGACATCGAACGATCCCCAGAACCCCGTGGTGATCACCAGGTCGATCGGTCCATCACCAATCACCTGATACGCAATCCGCTGCGCACCGAGTTGTGTGTAGCCAATCTCCGGCTCCATGCCGACGAGCCTAGAGCGACACACGACTCCTCGGCCCAACGCACGAGCTGGTCAGCGGGCTGTCAGATCTCAGTTTCCCGAAGCCTGCGCCTCCACCAGACGTTTGAGATTCTGGAGGATCTCCTGACTTGACTTCTTCGCCATGCGTTCCCCGAACCACCCCATGATCTTGCCAAAGGGCCCGTAAGGGAACTCCAAGGTGTCGTTAAACGAGAATCGGGAGCCGGTGGGCGTCTCTTCGATTCCCCATCGCTCGGTGTACGACTTGAAGAAGTTGCCCGACGTCATCTCGTAGGCGAAGACTTGATTCTCCACCCACTCGGTGGTTCGGAAATGATTCGAGTAGATCTTGCCTCGAACATCCTCCTCCCAATAGAAGGTGGAGTCCGGTCCCGGCTCATCGCTGGTGTACTCGAATTTCTTGAGCATCGTGTACCACTGCATGGCCTTGTCCGGCTCAACCAGATAAGGCCAAACCCGGTCCGGCGGTGCCTCGATATCAACAGCCATTTGGACATGCACTACGAACCCCCTAACTCCGAAGCCGATATTCGGCTCGACAAACAGTGCGGCATCGTAGCGAATCGTGACCTTCGTCACGTCTGGGCGAATTGGATGGGCAGACCCTGACACTCCGACCCAAGTACCGCCGATCGGGTGACGAGAGACACAACCGGCACTGGTTGGGGTGACCCGCCACAGATCGAGGCATCGCACATATGCGCTAGCGGGTCGGATCGGCACACCGACAGGTGGTTGAACGTTCAGCAGCATGTCCAAGCGTTGCAGTCTGCGGAGACGAGCAGGACGACAGGGGTGTGACGAGATGACCGTTCGCGGCCCTAGTGCCGTGCTATCTCGTAGTGCAGCGTCATGAACACAGCCCCCCCGAGGGAGAAACGGTGCTCGGTTTTCAGTTCATCGTGCTCAACGAACACGTCAATCTCCTCCCCGAAGGAGACAAGTTGGAGTGTTGTCAAGTCACCGCTTTCCTCGACCGCAGACAGGTAGTGCCCCGGGTACGGAAAGTTGGTGTCTGAGCTGAGAAGAAGTCCGCTGCCTCGATGGTTGATCGGGAGAAGAGTGGCCGTGAAATTGCCGGACGGCAGTGGAAATCCAACGGACACATACGAAACGTCCTCGATCCGCTGGATAGTGTAGATCCCAACGTATAGAGGCTCGCCCGTCTCGTAGGCACGGATCCATGCCCTGAAATCGGCAACACCGTCGTTGTCGATGTCGATCGTGTCGATCCAGGAAACGACGCCTTTCTGGACTTCCTCCTGATCGAAAGGTGCATTGGCTTGGCCCAGCGGTTTGGCAACGGTGGCCCGATATATCCGATAGGGAAGGCGCATCCACCGCTTCCACTCAGGGGTAATGGAGAGCTTGAATCTGCTGGTGTGCTCGTAGAACTCACGAACCAGCGGATCGACTCGTGTGGGATCGAACGTCACACTGGCCAACTCGTCGAAATTGGCCACAATCCCAATATCAGGAGGACTATGGACATATCGCGCTCCGACCGTGCGTGCGTAACGTTCCAAATAATCCACCCCGACATACTTCGTGGCTTCACTGAACGGCACCACATACCTGACTCGTTCCTGTGGGACCTGCTCTCCCATAATTCGTACCTGCTCGCGACCCCGCCACAGCACAGCGGCAAGCAACCGATAGACAATGACCGTCAACGCGGTCGGCAAGGCCCAGCCCACATCGGGCCAAAGGGAGTCGAATCCAAACCCGATGACGAGACCCACAGCAAAACCCAAGAGGATCTTTTGGGGTCTGAACCCGATCAGACCCGTCACTGCTCCCGCTAGCGCAGATGGAACGGCGGCCGACCAATCCGGCAGCATCCATTCGAGAAGAGCACCAAACGACGCAGCAATGAAGGCGGCCCCAGCGATGCGTACAAACAACGGCTGGGGCTGGCCCGAAACCCTGGTCGCGTCGGCCCAAGCGCTGAGGGCTCCAAGGAATAACGCGCCGATCGTAGCTCCGAGTCCCTGGGCGATTCCCTCCACAGACCCTGCGATCGCGGCACCGCCCAAACCACCGATAAAGGCGCCGGCGACTCCGGCCGCCACCACCTTCGATGGAGCACGACTCACCGCCCGCACCCCATAAACACGGCCAGGCCGACAACCCGACACGCCGTCTCGGCTCCGACCGTCACCACGCTCGGGTCGCGTACTCGCCCATGACCTGGACGGTAGCCAAACTCCATTCCCGGGTGCTCAAACTATTTCCGCTCCTCGAAGGCGACATTGAAATCCACCGCTAGCTGTTCAACACTTTCCCGAAGGATCCCCCCCGGTTTCTCGCTTTCGTGGCTTGCTCAGCGCGCCGCGAGATAATCGGCACCTCGGCGTGCGCGCGATCTAGCCCGGGATCCGGCAGCGGGTCGTATGGAAGCCTCGACCTCTGTCAGGGGCCACCGGTAGGATCGACGCGATGACGGCGACCGAGGGCCTGCCTTCGGGTGAGGTCACCTTCCTATTCACGGACATCCAGGGCAGCACGCAGCTGTGGGACTCTTTCCCCGACGAGATGCGGGCGGCACTGGAGACGCATAACCAGATCATGGACGAGGCCATCGCCCAGGCGGGCGGGTCTCTCGTCAAGAACACCGGCGATGGGATCTTCGCCGCATTCCCTTCCGCATCGGGCGCTGTGGTTGCCGCAGTGGACGCACAGACCGGAATCAC
>CAXMPS010000321.1:0-17398 GCA_964194995.1 uncultured Gammaproteobacteria bacterium
GATGGGGTGGATGTTAAGACTGCGCAGACTCGACTCGGGCACTCGGATCCGCGGCTCACCCTGGCGATCTACGCCCAAGCGACAGGTGAGGGTGACCGGGCGGCCGCTGAGAAACTCGGAGCCAGACTGATGGCACAAGCCGCCGATCATGCTGTCGATGCGGGATAAACGCGGGATGGATGGAAGCTGATCCTGGCCAGAGCTCTACGATCAGAGCCCTGACCTGGTCGTTCTGAGTCGGGACGGCCGGATTCGAACCGACGACCTCAGCGTCCCGAACGCTGCGCGCTACCAAGCTGCGCTACGTCCCGATTTGTGTTCTGGATGGTAGGCGGCGTCGGAAGGCACGCCCATTCGACCCTTTAAACGTGAGGCAAAGCGGGATAGTCTGTTGACGTCCATATAAGTGGAAGCGTCCACCAGACGTGGGAGACCGCAGATGACTGCCTATGAAGCACGACTACGCATCGAAGGAGAGGCAGAAGCCCCGATGAGGGTGCTTCTCGACCTGACCGATGACCGTCTCACAATGACTATCGGCGAGGAAGAGGTTGCGGCTTGGGCAAGAGAGGGAATGAGAATCTCGGCATTGCCTGACGGATTCCACATTACCGCCGAAGGTGAAGCGGTCGTTCTCGACGTCGACGATGACGCCCACTTCGCTCTGGATCTAGGGCTACGAAATGCCCACCCGAATCTTCGACGGAAGATGTCAGCGTTGCTCCGCGAGCAATAGAGCTAGCTGACCAACAACTCGGCGATCTGAACAGCGTTTAGGGCGGCGCCTTTTCGGAGATTGTCACCGACCACCCAGAGGTTGATCCCACCCGGTTCACCGAGCGTTTCTCGTACGCGACCTGCCAGAACCTCGTCGATCCCAGCACTGTCGAGGGGCGTTGGAGTGCGGTCCTTCCACAACTCAAGCCCTGGCGCCGATCCGAGAATCGACATCGCTTCAGCTGCGGTCAGATCCCTCTCGAATCTCATGGTGGCGGCGACCCCATGACCTACCACGACCGGGACACGCACACAGGTGGGCTCCACATCCAGACCTGGAATGCCCAGAATCTTGCGCGATTCGTTGACCAGCTTCATCTCCTCGTCGGTGTATCCACCCTCGACCTCGGAACCGGCGAAAGGAAGGGCGTTGTATGCAATCGGTCTCTCGTAGAGATTGACCCCAGGATCCTCCCATCCACCTTGCATCAGGGCATCGAGATCGGCGCCCATCGGGCCCAATTGCTCGACCAATTCGGTGACACCTTGCCGACCCGAACCCGACACAGCCTGATACGACGTGGCCACCATCGAGCGCAACGCCGCCGCCTCGTGGAGAGGTGCCGCTGCCATCATGACCGTCATCGTGGTGCAATTGGGATTGGCAACAATTCCTTTGTGACCAAACGCGGCATCGTTGTTCACATCGAAAACAACAAGTGGAACGTCGACGTCCATACGAAACGCCGAGGAGTTGTCGATCACAACAGCACCAGCTGAAGCAAATTGAGGGGCATGCTCGCGCGAGCGTGACCCTCCGGCAGAGAACAGGGCGACATCGAGTCCTGCTGGCTCAGCATCGGCCAGATCCTGCACAATCACATCGCCCCATCGGGTCGAAACAGATGCGCCAGCTGAACGCTTTGACGCGAACAGACTCAGATCGGTGACAGGGAAGTCTCGCTCCTCGAGAATCGCCAGCATGGTTCGACCAACGACACCGGTGGCTCCCACAATCGCGACCCGACTCACTGCGCCGCCTCCTTCTCGAATAGCTCTCTGTGAATGCAACGCAGGGCATCTGGGATTCGTTCGACATGCACCCGGACTCTTGCCATTCGATCTCCGGAGTCACCATGACGGCCGTCAATGCCCTCGGCATTCAGCACGTCCAGAAGTTGAGGAACCTTATCCGTCGCCGTCGTGCCGACAATCGTGATTCGACCCTCATCGTTGATCGTTTCGTCGGCAATCCCCACTAATTCCCGCTGTGGAGCGTCGTCGGTCACCCACGTGCCGTCCTCGGATGAGAAAGACGAGCGGACGTGAACGGCAACCCCGGCGTCACGGGCATACTCAATCGAGTGCGGTTTCAGAACTGCTGCGCCGGCCTCAGCCAAACCCAGCATGTCCGCGAAACCCACAGACGGGAGCTTTCGAGCGGAGGGAACTCGGCGCGGATCTGCGGTAAAAACACCGGCGACATCGGTAAGAATCTCACACGCGTTTGCGTCCAGTGCTGCTGCCAGAGCCACTGCACTTGTGTCTGAACCTCCCCGACCAAGTGTTGTGATCTCTCTGCTGGCCGGATCTACACCCTGAAAGCCGGCGATGACCACCACCAACCCTTTTGAGAGAGAATTCTTGACCCTTTCACCTGTGATCTCGGTGATCCGAGCTTCGCCGTGAGACGAGTCGGTGAGGATCCCTGCCTGCGACCCTGTGTAGCTGACTGCGGGAACACCCCGAGCCTGTAGCGCCATGGCAAGAAGCGACATGCTCACCCGCTCGCCTGCGGACAGCAACATGTCCATCTCCCGCGGGTCGGGCTCATCAGAAATCTGAGCGGCAAGCGACACCAATTGGTCGGTGGTCTGACCCATCGCCGAAACCACCACAACACAATCGTTGCCCTCGTTGCGAAGGTTGAGTACGCGATCGGCCACGGTCTCGATGCGGGACGGATCAGCGACAGAGGTCCCTCCGTATTTCTGCACTACAACAGCCATGTCTGACACAGTTTGAATCGTCTGCTCGCCCTTTACGAACTACCCGACAAGATGATTGCGATCGGGCCAGGCCTAAAGTCGCTGCGCCATGTCCGATAGAAGACAGCGCCAGAAGGAGCAACGCACCGCCAAACGCGAGGCCGAGAAGAAGCAGGCGGCTCGAAGCGAATTGGGTCGACGGCTTGGAACGGCCGGTATTTTTGGTTTGATTGTCGTCGCTCTCTTGGCCTTCACAGGCGTCTTTGGAGGCGAAACCGCCGAACTCCCAGCGGCCTACGAGGGCTTCCGCGACCAACCCACCGCGTGTGGAGCTGAGCAACCTCCGCCCGAGCAGGTCATCAGCTTCGAGGCACCAGAACAACAGTCTGATGTCACTCCCACCAGCAAGGTCATGGCAACTCTGGCTACATCCTGTGGCGAAGTCGTCATCGAACTCGATCCAGCTGGGTACCCGGAAACCGCCAACTCATTCGTGTTTCTGGCGCGTGAGGGCTTCTACGACGGTCAGGTTTTCCACCGTGTGGTCGAGAACTTCATGGCGCAAGGTGGCGACCCGAATGCCAACGGCACCGGGGGCCCCGGCTACGTGATCGCCGACGAGTACCCGGACGAGGAATTTGTCTACGAGGACGGGGTCGTGGCAATGGCCAATCGCGGGTCCCGGAGCACGGGATCACAGTTCTTCATAGTGATCGGTGAAGACGGCCGGTTCCTTACCAACAGCTTCAATGTCTTAGGAACAGTCGTCTCGGGTAGGGAAACAATGGACAAGATTGCTGCTGTGCCCACGGGCGCAGCGGTCGGCTCCTCGGAACAGAGCCTCCCGTTGGAAACGGTATATATCGAAACGGTCACGATCGACGTTTCCGGTTCTTGACGGCTCCGGCCGCCATGATTGAGGCTCACCAATAATCATGCCCGTTGATCTCCACGTCCATTCCACAGCTTCAGACGGTTCTGTCGATCCCGCCGACCTGGTGACAATGGCCCTTTCCAAGGGTCTCGGAGCCTTCGCCTTGACCGACCACGACACCCAAGAGGGGGTTCCAGCGGCCGCTGAATCCGCAGCCCGTCGTGGGCTAGATCTGATCCCAGGGACCGAGCTTTCGCTGAACTACGACGACGGTGGCATGCATCTGGTTGTGCTTTGGCTAGACCTTGGTGACGGGCCACTTCAAGACCGACTCGGCGCGCTCCAAAACGGTCGAAGTGCGCGCAACATCGGAATTATCGAGAGACTTACCGATCTCGAGATGCCGTTGACCATCGATGAGGTCCTCGAGGAGGCGGGGGGAGGGACCGTGGGCCGGCCCCACATCGCAGCCGTGATGGTGACTAAGGGATACGTGCCCGACATCAGAACTGCGTTCGACGAGTGGCTTGGCAACAACAAGCCCGCATATGTGAGTAGGCCAAGGCTCGAACCCGAGGAAGCGATCGGACTGGCGCGAGAATCAGGGGCCGTGCCCGTCCTGGCCCATCCCCACACCCTTGGCATCAACCGAGCTACCGAGATGGCCGACTTGCTCGACCGTCTCGTTGGATACGGACTTGTCGGGTTGGAGGCGATCTACCCCAGTTACCGACGTCACGAACGGGAGGGATACGCCGATCTCGCCCGACGCTTTGGGCTCGTCCCGTCCGGGGGAAGTGACTACCACGGGTCCTACAAGCCGGAAGTCGACCTGGGCACCGGCCATGGGGATCTTGTTGTACCCAATTCGGTTCTCGACGAATTGCGGGGGTACGCCGTCAGCGTATGAGCCGACCGCTCCGCATGGGGACCGCTGCAGCGGTTGTCGCCGGGAGCGTTCTCCTCTCTCGTCTGCTCGGGTTGGGGCGCGAGGCCTTGCTTGCGGGGCTATTTGGCGTCGGTCTTGAGGCTGACCTCTACAAGCAGGCCTTTCTCATCCCCGACTTTCTCAACTACTTGCTGGCCGGGGCCTACCTGACGATCACGCTCATCCCGATCTTGAGTAGGCATATCGAGGCCGGGCACCTCGATCGAGCCAGTCGAGCGTTCACCTCTGTGCTCCGATTCGTTGCGATCGCAGTGGTGATCCTCACCGCGTTGATGTGGGTTTTCGCCGACGGCCTGGTGTCTTTGGTCTACCCCGAAGTCGTTGAGAATCACGATCGACTGGTCTCGATGACTCGGCTGGTTCTTCCGGCACAGGTCTTCCTTGTGGTCGGAGCTCTCCTCATGGCCGTTCAGTACACCCATCGCCGATTTGTGCTTCCGGCGCTGGCTCCACTGATCTACAACCTGGCGATCATTGCCGGAGGTCTACTCGGAGCAATAGGGGGCGATGCCTCCCCCGAGTCTTTCCTTTGGGGCGCCGTGGTCGGCTCGGCCGTCGGGAACTTTGGCCTGCAGTGGTGGGGGGCTCGCAAGACCGGGACTTGGCTGATGCGGCCACTCAAAGGTGAGTCCACCATTGGCGAGTATTTCTTGTTGGCGTTGCCGCTGATGATCGGGCAGTCGGTGGCCGTCTTGGACGAGCAGTTCATTCGCTTCTTCGGTCAAGTCGAAGAAGGCGCGACCTCTGCTCTTGGGTTTGCACGCCAACTCAACATGGTGCCCGTCGGTGTCATCGCACAGGCCGCAGGAGTGGCCGCATATCCATTCCTGGCGCGGTTGGCAGCTCGTGGAGAGAACGACGCCCTGGTCGACACCACTGGCCGCGCGGCACGCAACACCCTTTTTGTGGCCGCCGCTGCCACGGCTGGTCTAATCGTCCTGGCGCAACCACTGGTTCGACTTCTCTATCAAAATGGGCAGTTCTCGGCGGAGGACGCCGAGCTGGTTACCCGACTCTTGACCATCTATGCCTTCTCGATCCCTGCGTGGGGTCTTCATCAGATCCTGTCGCGGCACTTCTACGCCAAGCGGAAGATGTGGACTCCAGTACTCATCGGCACCGCATTTTCTCTGGTGGCTATCCCGGTTTGGCTCGGCCTGTATTCCTCGATGGGAGTGGAGGGTTTCGCGCTGGCGTCGACCCTTATCATCACTGGCTATGCCCTCGCCATGTTGGTTGCCTGGGGCTTTGACTCCGGTTGGGCAGCAGTCAGACGACTCGCACCTTCCCTGTTGCGTGGTCTTGTTGCTGCAGGGGTGGCAGCTGTCGTGGCTCTCGCCTTGATGGAGGCGCTGTTCGGCAGCGGCGACTTGACGACCTGGGCCGTGCTTTGGTCGGCGATCATTGGCGGGGTAACGGCGCTGGCGACCTTCCTGGTGGTGGCCTCCCTCCTGCGGGCCCCCGAACTACGAGACCTTCGACGCCGCGTCTAACCCCTACGGGTTAGTCGTCCGGCCAGGTGACCTCCCGCGGAACGCCTACCGGTAGGCCTAACGGTACGTGGGGCTGCTCGGGATGGAGCGCCGTTACCCAAGCCGACAGGCCAGGTCTCGGTGAACCAACCTTTCCCTGTCTCTCCGTGAGCTCGTCGCGTGCGATCTGATCGAGGACCACTGCGATAACAGCGGCCTCGAACTCACCCGCACCCCCTCTGATCTCCACTCGATCAACCATCGGCCAACTCCACAAGCTCCATCAGCGTGCCAGCGAGGTCAGCTGGATGGACAAACGCGATCCTGGTTCCACGGCTTCCGGGGCGAGCCTCGGTGTCGATGAGTCGAGCACCCGAAGCTTCGAGATGTGAGAGCGCTCTCTCAATCGATGCAACTGCGTAGGCGACGTGATGAAGACCCTCACCGTGATTAGACAAGAACTTGCCCACCGGGGTTTCAGAACTGAGCGGCTCGAGTAGCTGGATGAACGACCCACCGACCGGAATCATGGCCTCCTCGACCCCCTGTGACTCGACGACCTCGCGATACAAAGGCGAGACTTGGTATCGGTCTGAATAGGCGTCGACCGCGGCGTCGAGGTCTCTCACCGCAATGGCAACGTGATCGAGGTTGAGCAACTTCACGTCGCGAGGCTATCGCCAGCAGAGAGAACTGTCACCGTGCCGGTAACATCGGGTCCCTTGTGAAGAATTCAGTGATAACGGGAATCGCTCGCACACCGATCGGCAAATATGGCGGCGAACTCACTCCAATGCGGGCAGTCGAATTGGGTGGAACCGCGATTGGAGAGGCCCTGAAGCGATCCAAGGCCGATCCAAATGCATTCGACGAGGTCCTTTTCGGGCATGTCCTCCAAGCTGGCGAAGGTCAGATCACTGCACGTCAAGCGGCGGTCGCAGGTGGCCTTCCAATGACAGTGCCGTCGGTCACGATCAACAAGGTTTGCCTCTCAGGAATGGCTGCCATCGGCCTGGCCGATCAATCGATCCGTCTGGGTGAGTCGAAATTCGTCATGGCCGGGGGCATGGAGAGCATGTCAAATGCCCCCCATGTGGTCAACGAGGTCCGTTGGGGCGCCCGAATCGGTGACGTCGAAATGGTCGATGTCATGCTGCATGACGGTCTGTTCTGCGCCTTCGACCAATGCACGATGGGCGAGTCATCGGACCACAAGAACGACCGGCTCGGTATCGGCCGTCAGGAACAGGACGAATGGTCAGCCCGAAGTCACGAGCGAGCGGCCGAAGCCACTCGCAATGGTCAGTTCGCGACCGAAATCACGCCGCTGGAGATCCCACAGCGCAAAGGAGACCCGGTCGTGATCACTGCCGACGAGGGGATCCGCGAAGGATCAACGGCGGAATCATTGG
Organism: uncultured Gammaproteobacteria bacterium; assembly: GCA_964194995.1. GTDB lineage: Bacteria > Actinomycetota > Acidimicrobiia > Spongiisociales > ZC4RG35 > JACZUI01. The sequence continues at coordinate 7,413 of CAXMPS010000321.1, forward strand.
GCAGTTTGCGCCCCGCTTTTGTTCCCACCGGAACGATAACGGCTGGCAACGCTTCGCAAATCTCAGACGGCGCCGCCGCAGTGGTCGTCGCCGATCGTGACGCTGCGGAGGCCTCGGGTGCTCCCGTCCTTGCGGAGATCCTCTCATACGGCCAGATCGGAGGGGTCGACGCAACACTTCACGAACGTCCGGCGGAGGCCCTGTTAGTTGCATTGAAGAAGACGGGAATGGACCCATCCGACCTTGATCTCGTCGAGATCAACGAAGCATTCGCTGCCGTCTCACTTTGGTCGGCACGCATGCTCGACATCCCTGAAAAGAAAGTGAATGTCAATGGTGGCGCGGTGGCGCTCGGACATCCTCTAGGTGCGACGGGAGCGCGGCTCGTGGTGACGCTGGTCAATGCCCTCATCCACCGAGGTGGCGGTGTTGGTGCCGCCACCCTCTGCGGAGGAGGCGGCCAAGGTGATGCGATCATCGTTCGGGTGAACGGCTGATGGCCGAGCCGGTCGAACGGAATCTTGGGCTTGATCTGGTTCGGGTCACCGAAACAGCAGCAATGGGAGCGGGTAGATGGCTTGGCCGAGGCGACAAGGAGGCTGCCGATCAGGCAGCGGTAGATGGGATGCGTCTTCATCTTTCGACGATCGACATCGATGGTCAGGTCATCATCGGAGAGGGTGAAAAAGACGAGGCACCGATGCTCTTCAACGGTGAAAGGGTCGGAACAGGGAAAGGAATGATCGTCGACGTGGCAGTGGATCCAGTCGACGGGACGACCCTCACAGCCGCCGGCCTTCCCGGCGCGATCGCGGTGATCGCCCTGGCAGAGGGGCGTGGGTCGATGTACGCACCCGGTTCACTCGTTTATATGGACAAGATTGCCGTCGGTCCCGAGGCTGCGGGACTCATCGATCTCGACGCGCCGGTCGAACACAATCTGAAGCAAGTCGCAAAGGCCAACGACAAGAAATTGGGCGATCTACGTTGTCTCATCCTTGATCGGCCCCGCAACCAGCACTACGTGGAGTCGGCCCGCGCGGCCGGTGCAAGAATCTCGATTTTCGGAGATGGTGACGTTGCCGCGGCCATCGCCACCACTCAGGCCGAACACGACGCCGACATCATGCTGGGTATTGGCGGCTCACCCGAGGCGGTGATCGCGGCCGCGGCTCTCAAGTGCATAGGCGGTGAAATCCAATGCCGGCTGTGGCCCCGCGATAACACCGAACGCGAATACGCCGAACAAGAAGGTCTCGACCTCGATCAAGTCATGACGGGTGACGACCTCGTCGACTCGGACAACGTCTTCTTCGCTGCCACGGGCGTAACCGGTGGTGAATTCCTCCGCCCTGTCGACTTCACCGGCGAGGACCGCGCCGTCACCCATTCGGTGATCATGCGCTCCAAGACCGGGAGCATTCGTTACATGGAGGCCCACCACGACCTTGCCCGCCTCCGCTCGATATCCAGCCCCACCCTTGATTAGATTGCGTAGATGAGCTAATTGCGACCGGATACGGTCGGTACTACCTGAGGTTGCCCGTCCGAAAGGCGGGGCGATTTAGAGGGTATGGGCGATTGCCACGGCGTCAATGAGGGAATGGGCCACCGGAGCCTGGGTCTCTTCGAGGTGGGGCAAGTGATGACTGCCACCGTTGTAAAGCACGGGATGCGCCCCGACCGCTCGGGCCGCCACCGCGTCGTCGGGAGTATCACCAACCACCACCGTTCGCCCCGGGTCAAGCCCCTGAGAGTCGAGGTGCTCCTGGAGATGGGCCGCCTTCAGGCCACCCGTAGGCCCGGACAAACCGTCGACGAGCGTGAACCAGCGCACGACCCCCTTGCGTTTCACTACATCGTCCAACCAATCCTGCGGTGACATCGACAGTAATGATTGACCCCATCCGTGACTCTCCACTTGGCTCAGGGCCTCACCCGTATCAGCGGTCAGGTCGGCGCGGTCGACGCGTGAGTAATACTCGGCATGAAAGGTGTTGTTGAGGGTCTCCCACTCGGGGTCGGATACCAGCCGGCCGAACAGCGAGTCATAGAAAGCTCGCACAGGACGAGTGAAGTGGTTTCGGTAGTCGTCTTCATCAATGGGGTCGATTCCAAGCTGATCCAACGCGATATTGGCTGCCTCAATAACGACGTGAAGGTCGTTCAAGAGCGTTCCGTTCCAATCCCAAACGATGTGACGACCACTCACGGTAGGGAGAGACGGCTACGCATGGCAGAGGAAGGGCCTTAAAGCTCGGAGCGGCCCGTGAGGGCCCGGCCGAGCGTCAATTCGTCGGCGTAGTCGAGATCTCCACCGACGGGAAGGCCAGAAGCGAGACGGGTCACCCGGACTCCCAGAGGCTTGAACTCTCGGGCGATATACATGGCGGTGGCGTCGCCTTCCATGGTCGGGTTGGTCGCGACGATCAATTCGGCCACTCCTTCAGGCTCGAGGCGTGCTCTCAACTCATCAAAACGGAGCTGACCTGGCCCAATGCCGTTGATCGGCGAAAGCGAACCACCGAGGACGTGATACCTGCCCCGGTACTCCTGGGTACGTTCGACCACGATGATATCTTGGGGCCGCTCCACAATGCAGAGGATGGTCTCGTCACGCCGGGTGTCACGGCAGATATTGCAGAACTCACCAGCTGCAACATTGAAACATCGCTCGCAAAGTGTCACCTGCTCGCGCATGTCGGTGATGGCCACCGCCAAGCGCCGAGCATCGACCTCCTCCACAGCGAGAAGATGAAAAGCCAGACGCTGTGCGGACTTTGCGCCTATCCCGGGGAGACGTCCCAGCTCGTCAATTAGACGCTGGACGGGTCCTTCGAACATCAACCAAGCAGGCCGCCCACGTCGAGACCACCCGTAAGCCCACCAAGCTGGCTATTGGCGGCTTCGACGGCGGCATCGATCGCCTGACGAACGGCTGCAACTACTAGATCCTCGAGCATTTCCACATCTTCGGGGTCGACGACGTCGGGAGAAATCTTGACCTCAACTAACTCCGGCCCACCGTTGACAATGGCCGTGACCACTCCTCCACCAGCAGACCCTTCAAATCTTCGCTCGGCTAATTCCGCTTGGGCCTTCGCCAAATCTTCTTGCATCTTCTGCGCCTGCTGCATGATCTGACGCATGTCGGGCTGTCGATTCATTCTTCCAAGGATACTCCCGTCCCAAGACAGTCCTTATTCGTCGACCACTTCGGCGCCCAGCTCGGCAGCGAGAAGTGCTGTGGGGTCCGTTTCGACAGAAGGGCGGTCTTCGAGTTCGCTGAGATCGACCCTCTCGGATTCACTCTTTGGCGACGGAGAATTCGCCTTGGCACGGAATCGAACCTTGACCGGGGAGCCAAAGAGGTCACTGGCTTTGGTGGCGACAATGCTCGATACAACATCGTCCTGTTCGAGTGAGGTGAGATGGAACTCGTGCGCCACCTCGAGAATGATTGTGTTGCCCTCGACACCTGCAGGCACAGCTTCCCGGAAGAAAGCCCATCGTCGGGCTCCCAACACATCGCGTAAACCGCCAAACAACCCGGGCCAGATCTTCTGAAGCTGGTCAAAGCTGATATCGATGGCGGGGGCCTCCGGCGCATCGACCGGCTCCTCCTCTGTGATCAAAGGTGCCGCCGCCTCCAGTCCGTTCTTAGGAGCAGCTTCAGCAGTATCGACTGGTTTTTTGGCAACAGGCTCTGGCGCAGACTGGGCGACAGATTTCGGAGCAACCGGAATTTCTCCAGGCTTGCCCATCCTGCGTTCAAGTCGATCCATCCTGGCCACCAGCGCATCTGGATCTGATGCGGTCTCCGGCCGCGTGAGTTTTATCAAGGCCAATTCGGTCATCAACCGTTCCTCTCGACCCTCTCGCAGTCGAATCAGCGCTTCCCCGAGTAGATCGACAGCCCGCAACACGTCCGTCGCCGGCACAATCTCAGCAGTCTTCTTCCACGACTCATACACCTCGGGTGGTTCGTCGGAGATCTCCGCGAGGTTGGGGGCGTAATGGGCGAGAAACACGCCACGGAAGAATCCGACAGCTTCGGAGACAAACCGTCTCAAGTCGACGCCGTCGGCGGCCAACTCCGCGACCAACTCCAAGGCGGCTTTGGCATCCTGGGCTGCGACTGCCTCGGCGAGTCTCGCGAACGCCTCGGAGCTGGCTAGACCGAGAGCTCGCCTGACCCCCGCCGAGTCGACCGTGCCAGCCCCCAGCGCCGACACTTGCTCGAGAAGCGACAGTGAATCCCTCACCGAGCCGCCAGCATGTCGGGCGATCCCGATCAGGGCGGAGGGATCGGTCTTGTAGCCCTCGCGATCGGAAATGGAACTGAGGTGTCCCGCCAATTCTTCGACCGGCACCGGGTGGAAGTCGAACCGTTGGGTGCGGCTGCGAATCGTGTCGAGAAGCTTGTAGGGCTCAGTTGTCGCCAGGACGAAGTGGACATGTGCCGGTGGTTCCTCGAGGGTCTTGAGGAGGGCGTTGCCGGCTGCTTTGGAGAGCATGTGGGCCTCGTCGAGAACGAAGACCCGTTTGGCGTCGACACCCGAAGCCACCGTAGTGACACTGACCTTGATGTCTCTAATGTCGTCGACCGAGTTGTGAGAGGCTGCGTCAAGCTCCATCACGTCCAACGAAATCCCATCGGTTATCGCTACACAACTCCCACATTCATTGCAGGGTGAGCCGTCTGAGTGGCGGTTCTGGCAGTTGAGCGCCTTGGCGAGAATCCGCGCGGTTGTGGTCTTTCCTGTGCCTCGAGGTCCAGTGAAAAGGTAAGCATGCGCGACCCGACCCTCAGCCACTTCGCGCGCCAAGGTCGTGGTGATATGACCCTGGCCGATCACGTCATCGAAGGTCTGCGGACGGTACTTCCTGTAAAGAGCCTGATATTCCAAGACAGTGCCACCGTACATCTCCGGGGTGACGCATCACAGAACGTTTCACTTACCGGGCGTTGCCGTCGATACTTCCGCTCGTGACCCAACCACTCACCGAAGATCAGGCTGTGGCGCAGTCGGGCAAGCCACCCGCAGTTTGGGCGAAAGGCCTGGTCAGGAAGTTCGGAAAGACGGTGGCAGTCGACAACGTCGACCTGGCCATCCAGCCCGGCGAGTTCTATGGGCTGCTCGGCCAGAACGGCGCCGGAAAAACCACGACCATCAAGACCATCGTCGGCCTACTTCGACCCAACGCCGGAACAGTGGGTATTGGCGAGTTCGACACCTGGAAAAGCCCAACCGAGGTGAAGTCACGCATCGGGGTGTTGCCTGAGGAGTTCAATCTGTACGAACGACTCACTGGCGCCGAACTCCTCGACTTCACAGCGGCAATGCACGGTCTCACCCGAACCGAAGCAGCCACGCGCCGCAATGAATTGCTGGAGTTGCTCGATCTAACCAGCGCCGGGTCGAAACTGATCAGCGACTACTCGCGCGGCATGCGTAAGAAAGTAGCCCTTGGCGCTGCGATCATCCATCGTCCACCCGTGCTCTTTCTCGACGAGCCGTTCGAGGGTGTCGACGCCGTTTCCGCACGTCTGATCCGAAATCTGCTTCAGCAGGCAGCATCGGGTGGCACGACAATTGTCTTCTCATCGCACGAGATGCATCTTGTCGGGAAGCTCTGTACCAGGATCGGGATCATGGTCGAAGGGCGTCTCGTGATCGAGGAGACACCCACCGGCCTTTGTGAGCGGACCGGGATGGACAACATCGAAGACGCCTTCATTGCCGCTGTCGGCGGCGACCCCAACGACGAGTCGTCGTGGTACGTCACTTCGTAGAACTCAAGGTTCGTCTCACCTGGAATGGAATCAGGAATGACGTTCAGCGACGCTTCGGCTTTCCTCTGGCGACCGTCCTTCTCACGTGGGTCGCGATTTGGCTTGCCGGCAAGCATCTCGCCGTCGCAACTGAGCTCGCGAACGCCGACACCGCCGCCTTCAACAGCTACATGGGATGGACCGCCCTCTTCTTCTTTCTCGCCTGGATCACCCTGCCAGTGATCATTTTTCCCCTGGACGAGAATCTCGACCCTCAGCAACTTGCTGTGCTCCCCGTCTCAAGCAACCAAATGGTTCAGGGTCTCACCGCGGCGAGCCTGGTGGCGCCGGCGACGATCGTTCCAGTCGTCCTACTCGGGGCAAACGCAGCGGTGCTGGCATCAGGTTGGTGGATGATTCTCCCGGCGTCGATTGTCTACATCGGCTTGCTCATGGTGGGAGCTCAACTCTTCTCAGCATTCGTTTCAGCCATTTTGCGCACCCGTCGAGGTCGCGATATCGCAACCTTCTTGGTCCTTGGTCTCGCCGCCGGCTCCTTCTTCATCTATAGGGCGGTGGCGAGAACGGTCGAGTCGATGGGGATGGAGCAGGCGGCCCTGAGCCACACAGTCATGGATTGGGCCATTCTCGTCCCACCGGTTGCGGCCCAAAGGGCGATCATCGACGCTGCTGCCGGCGAGGTGATCTCAGCAGTGTTCTTCCTCGCCGTTTCGGCCGGTTGGCTATTCGTCTTCAGCTACGCCTGGCGTCGTCTTCTCGAATGGATGCTCACCACCCCGGTGGAAGGAAGTAGGCCAGCAGCCCGCGCCAGGCGACATGGAATGGCAAGCGGCGCGTGGGGTGTCATCCCGACCCTTGCCCGCAAGGAACTGCGGTTTTACGTGAGGGACCCGCGCCAGCGTCTCGTTTGGACGGGCACGGTGATTTTCGTTGGGCTGGCGATAGCCGGGACGATCATGGGGGCGACCGGATTCTTTGATATTCGTGAGCGGGCGTGGGCGCCACTTGTCGCACCGATCCTGGTGCTTTTTGTCGGATTGCCTATTGCGCTCAACCTCTTTGGTTGGGAACGAAACGCCGCCAGCTATTTGTTTGTACTCCCGCCCAAGCCACACCAACTTCTCATCGGAAAGAACATCGCGGTAGCGATCGGGCTCACCATCGAAACTTTCGTCCTCGCGATCGGTCTGGCCTGGTTCACCGGTCAGTGGTCATGGATCTGGATGGTGGCACCGCTGATGGTGGCTGCGGTTGGGTGCCAACTGGCCGTCGGCAACTTCGTTTCCGTGATCACCCCATTGCGGCTTCCTCGAGAGGGAACCGACGTCTTTGCCCAGTCAACGGAGCAGGGGTGTCTCGCCATTGTCAGTCAGACAGTGTCATTCTTCGCCATTGGGCTCCTCTTGGTTCCACCCGCCTCGGTGGTATTTCTCACGGTTGACTTTGGTGAGGTGATCGCCCCATGGTTCACGGTGCTCGCCACCGTCGGGTACGGGTTGATTCTCTACCTGCTCTCACTAATGGTCTCAGCGCGTCTTCTCAGGCGAAGACTCCCTGAAGTGATGGCCTGGGTCCGGGTCGTCTAACGGCGACTTCACCAACCGCAACACCTCTGATTCGGCGTTGAACCAGGGCGGGTCTACTGTTCCGTGCGCCCATGACAGAGCACTCGCGGGACACTGATTCACCCGTAGGTTCTCCATTCCCGCCGTGGATCGAAACAGTTCTCCGACTCGGTCTCGCACTGTTCTTTCTCTACTTCTTCCTGGTGGGTGTGAAGAGCCTCGAAAGCGGAATCAAGTCGTTTGGAAGCGACTTCGTTGACTCGGTTTTTGCCAATGTGGCCAATCCCATTGCCGGCCTCGCCGCCGGAGTCCTCGCCACAGTCCTCGTCCAGTCGTCCTCAGTCACGACGGCAACGATTGTGGGATTGGTCGGCTCGGGCATCCTCCCTGTTGAGACGGCCGTCCCAATGGTCATGGGCGCGAACATCGGCACCACCGTCACCAACACGCTGGCCTCACTCGGCCATGTCCGACAGGGTGCATATTTTCACCGTGCCTTCGCTGCCGCGACCATGCACGACTATTTCAACTTGATCGCGGTGGCCATCCTGTTGCCTCTGGAGGTCGCCTTCGGTTTGGTGACAAAGATTGCGGAGGGGATTGCCGAGGTTGTCGGCGACATCCTCCCGGAAGTCGGAACGGGATCCAGCCCCATCAAGAGTGCCATCAAAGCTCCTGTCTCTTGGATGACCGACCTCATCGAATCACTGGGCTGGGCCTCGGCAGAAGGTGTCATCCTCCTAGTCGTCGGTCTCGCGATGATCTTCCTGTCGCTGTGGATGATCACCCATCAAATGAAAGCTGTGATGTCAGGGCGAATAGAGAACGCCATCAATGGGATACTCAGCAAAGGCGCCGGGAGCGGTGCGCTACTCGTGGGGATCCTGATGACGGTCGCTGTGCAGAGCTCGAGCATCACCACCTCGATACTCGTTCCGCTGGTGGCTGCCGGTGTGCTCACGCTTCAGAACGCTTTCCCTGTGACCCTGGGCGCCAACATCGGGACCACGGTCACGGCGCTCCTCGCTTCAATCGCCGCCGACACCCCCGACGCACTGGTGATCGCTCTTGCTCATGTCACGTTCAACGTCCTGGGCATCTTGATCATTTATCCATTCCCGAAGATACGTCGGATTCCCCTTGCTCTTGCCGAACTTACGGCCACTGCGGCGGTCAAGAGGAAGTCAGTTGTTGCCATTTACGTGATAGGTCTCTTTATCGTGGCCCCGCTCGCCGTACTGTTGATTGTCTGATGGTCTGTAGGACGGGCCGTTAGGAAGGGAACCCATGTTTTCCGTATTCAGAGATGCAGACCAACTAGAGAATGTCGAAGAACAGCTCCACGGAATGTTGGCCAGCTGTGAGGACGCCTACCGCCTCGCGACCACTGCTGTCTTTGGAGAGACAGATGTCACTGAGGCCGGAAGCCAACTTTGGGAGCTAGATAAGGCAATCAATCGGACGGAACGATCAATTCGTCGAGAGCTGCTTGTCCACGGGACAGTGAGAGGGGCCGACGTTGATCAAGGGTTGATGCTCACCTATATGTCATTGGCCAAAGACATCGAGCGGATCGGTGACAAGTGCAAGGATGTTTGGGAGCTTGCGGGGATGGGGGCCAACCTCAGCACGTCGGGGGATGTCGAAGAGCTCCAACGTCACCGAGTCGAGGTCGCCGAATTGATCGCAGAGACTCTGGCCGCCTTCACGTCCCAAGACACCGAACGTGTCCATGAACTGATTCCAGCCATCCGGGAGGACGGGGACCACTACGACGAGCACGTGACTGAATTGGTGATGTCAAGCCGCCCCAGTCACGAAGCCTCACCTCAAGCGCTGTTCTATCGCTACATAAAGAGACTGAGTGCCCACCTGTCGAACATCCTGTCTTCGATTGTGATGCCGATCGACCGACTCGACTTCTACAACCCGGACAAGGCGATCGAGGAAACGGACTGAGGCCTTAACTTGGGCCAATGCGGTTAGGAATCGACCTCGACGGTGTTGTTGCCAACTTCACGCAAGGTTGGATGAACTTCTACAACAGAGACTTCGGAACCCATCTCAGATTCGAAGACTCCCAGAACTGGGGCGACCTCGTCGCCCTCACCCATTTCAAGACCATGAACGAGTTTTGGGCTTGGTCATCCGATCTCGACGGCCACTCCGTCTTCTGGCACCTCGACCCGTTCCCGGGTGCGGTCGAAGCGGTCCGATCCCTTGTCGGCGACGGACACCATGTCATCGTCATAACGACCAAGCCAAGCTTCGCTAAACAGGACACCCGCGACTGGATTGAGCGGCATCGAATCCCGGCTGCCGAAGTGCACATTCTCCAAGACAAGTGGCTGATCGATGCCGACGTCTACCTCGACGACGGACCCCACATCCTCCCTCAACTTGTCCAACACCGACCAGACCGAACCGTGTGTAGATACGTTCGCGCCTGGAACACCCATGTAGCCGGCGCGATCGACATATACGACTTCGACGAGTTTCGCGAACTCGTCGATCGGATGACAGGACTCGATAATCAGGGCTAAGGTCGCCCTCGATCACACACAGATCCCGGAATCGGGGCGGGCTACTTGGTGCGATCATCTTTTGGAATCAGGAGGAAACCA
>CAXMPS010000322.1:0-1771 GCA_964194995.1 uncultured Gammaproteobacteria bacterium
ACAAAGCAGCACACTCACTCAACGGACGTCCTCGACAGACCCTCGACGGCATGACACCATCAGAGAAACTCGCCGAAGTGTTGCAATGACCCCTTGAGCTGGCAGCACTTATGTGCGCTATTCAGCGTGACAAGTGACCGCACATAATGCCGGTTATGCACCAGTGCCCGTTCATTCTATAGAGAAGAAGGTTCGCGCCTTCCCGGTAGCGTCGTCATGTGTAGGTTGCGATTCGACCTCGTATCAAGGAGCCGAATTGAGGCGGAACCGCCAGATAGCAATGACTCTTTCACTAGCACTGCTGATTGCAGCGTGTGGCGGCGGAGGAGCGAGCGAGAATTCAGCCGCGGCTGGCGGGTCTGATGACGGTCAGGGGACGCCATTCGAAGGCATCGGAGACGCAGCCGACAACGTTGAACTTCTCGACGCCGGTCCCCTGACGGTGAATGCCGACCCTGGTCACACCTGGGTAGAAGCTGACGGGGAGCGGACCGAATTCAGCAATACGGACTCGGAACAACTCGACTGCATCGTCAATGACGAACAGCTGTCAGTGATCTACAGAAATGAGGATGGTTCGGAAGTAAGACTCAGCGGCTTGCTACTCCCGGGCGGCTGGAACCTCAGTCTCACCATCACCGCAGGTCAGGACAGCGTCATGAACGGAGCATCACTGAGGGGCGGTACCTTTGGGATGGAGGATGTCTCCGTGAGCTATGAAGGTTTGGTGGACATTGTGGAGTTTGGCGAGGTCGTGTCCCAAGTAGATGTAGTGCTTGCTGCGAATTGCAACTCCTGAGCCGCACATAACGGCACATATGTGCGTCCCACTCGGCGCCGAGGGTGTGGCTTGCGCTGCTGGAGCGTGGGTGGAGGGTGAGGAACGCCATGTGGTGGGCACGCCGCGCCGGGTGTGGGTGTTCTGTGTGGTCCGTTGCGGAGGGCTAAGAGGAGCCGTGGCCTCCCTCGGACGAGAGCCTTCGGATGGTTTCGTCGACCCGGCTGGAGCGGGTAGCGGGCCGTTTGGCCGAGTGAATCCACCAGAGATACTGCTTCTTGGCCGAGTTGCTCAGCGCTTCATAGGCAGCCTCAACGTCGGGGACCGCCTGGAGAGCGGTCCTCAGGTCAGGGGGAACGATGAGGGCATCGACGTCGTCGAGCTGAGACCACGAACCGTCGGCCTTGGCTTGGTCGATGGCTGCCTGACCGCGCTCGGTCATGTGCCCGGAGGCAATCAGCCGAGCGACCCTTTCCTTATTGACTGCCGACCACAACCCACCGCTTCGACGTGGAGAGAACCACTGCATCACCCGATCGTCGTCGACCCGCCGGACCCGACTGTCGATCCACCCGAAGCACAGGGCTTCCTCGACCAGGTCGTCATAGACCGGACCGTCCAGACTGCTTGTCTTCTTGCGGTAGACGATCCAGAGACCATCTTGTCGCTCGGAGTTCGAGGCGAGCCATCGACGCCATCCGCTACGACTCGGCGGGACCAGAACCTCCTTGCCATCAGGTGATATGGGATCGTCAAAGTCATCGATACGTGCCATATCTGTGGACCTTATCCACCCGCACATAACGGCAGTTATGTGCGCCGGAGTCGGGCGTCACGAACCGCACATAATGCCTGCCGCCTCAAGGCGTGAACGCAACATTTTGGTGAGAGTGTTGGTCTCTTATCGGAGGTGGTTGGTATGCGTTTGTTCACTGAGGCGGAGCGGGTTGAGGTCTGGGAGCGGCGTCAGGCCGGGGAGGGGAATCGGTCGAT
>CAXMPS010000323.1:0-1639 GCA_964194995.1 uncultured Gammaproteobacteria bacterium
CGAAAGAAGATCCGAGAAAAGGATTTCGCCACCACGGCGACGATCCCCGCCTCTCCGAGAGCCCGGGCCGCCACCTCACGACTCGACCCGGACCCAAAATTGTCCCCTGCGACGATTACATCTCCTTGTTTGACCAGGTCGGCAAACCCTGGTCGTGTTCCTTCCATCACATGTCTCGCGATCTCCGGAACGTCATACATGAGGTATCGCCCGGGAACTATCAGGTCGGTGTCGATGTCGTCACCAAATCTCCACACCCGCCCTTCCAAGACATTCACACCGAGGTTCCCATGACAGAAAGTGGGTCGATGACCTCTCCCGCGATTGCGGAAGCCGCCACCGTATACGCCGAGCCCAGATAGACCTTTGACTCCGGGCTACCCATTCGACCCCGCGTGTTCCGGCTGGTTGTCGAGATACACACCTCGCCGGGACCAAGCACGCCGCTCCCCAAACCGGGGCAAGCACCACACCCTGTCGACAGCAGTTGGGCGCCTGCTGCAACCAAAATTTGCGCTGTGCCATCGGCCATGGCCCTAGAGAGAGCCCCGGCCGAAGCTGGGGCAACCTGCAGAATCACACCGGGCGCAACTCGGTGACCGTCCAAAACCTCAGCCGCCATCGCCAGATCTGCGTATTTGGCACCGGTACACGCACCTATGTACGCCCGGCCGATAGGGGTGTTTCGAATGTCGGCCGCGCGCACCACGTCATCATGACGATGTGGTTGTGCAACCACGGGAACCATCTCGGAAGCGTCGTAGCTCCAATTCTCGAGAAATTTGCAATCACTGTCTGAGGAGGGCCCTTGGTCGACCTGGATTCCGAGTTCTTCAAAGTGACTGACGGTTGTCTCATCCGAGGCGATCAGGCCGGTCTTGGCCCCAATCTCGGCACACATATTGGTGAGCACACTTCTCTCATCCACTGACATTGCGGCCGTGCCGGATCCGGTGAATTCGAGCACCCTGTAGACCGCCCCCGCCATACCCTTCTCGCCGATCATCGTGAGCATGACATCCTTCGCCGTCACACCCTTTTGCAAAGAACCCTCGATGTCGACGCGGATGGTGTGAGGCACCCGAAGCCAGGTACGACCCGTGGCCAAAACCCCGAAAAGATCCGTAGAGCCCATGCCAAGAGCCAAACACCCCAGCACACCCCCGGTACAGGTGTGCGAATCACCACCGACATAGAGCATCCCCGGTCTGAGGTGCCCCTTCTCGACAAGGAGCGTGTGGGCTATCCCCTCGGCTTCATAGAAACTGCTAATCCCAAACTCCGCTGCGAAGGCCCGAGTCGTCTGGAGTATTTGAGCGGCGCCGGTGTCCTGCGCCGGTACGTAGTGATCGGCCACCAGGACTACTCGATCCGGATCCCAAACCCGAACACCCAGTTCGTCGAGCATTGGCCAGATTCGACGAGGACCACCCGAATCATGGATCATCGCCAGGTCGACATCGACCCAGTGGATCTCGTCCGGGGAAACTTCGGGCAGCCCGGCCTTCCCGGCGATGATCTTCTCGGCGAGGGTCATGCCCATGGGATCGCCTACGTTTCTCGACGCAGGTATTGCCCACGACCCGGCTCGGACAACATCTGACCATCCTGAGCAATGAGCTCGCCCCTCGAAATCGTG
>CAXMPS010000324.1:0-2558 GCA_964194995.1 uncultured Gammaproteobacteria bacterium
GCAAGCTGGTCGCCTTCGCCGACACGGTCCTTGAGGAGGTAGGCATAGCCGGCTGCGCCATCGGCAAGCAGTGAGATGGCATATTCCGGATCGTCATACTGGGAGAGGATGACGATGCCTGTGCCAGGGTGCCTTTTTCGAACCTCTTTCGCGGCTTCAATGCCTTCGCGGCGGAAGTCAGGCGGCATCCGGATATCGGTGACGATCACCTGGGGATTCGCCTCCTCGGCGCCGAGAACCAACTCGTCATAGTCGGAGGCGACACCGACGACGTCGAGGTCATCTTCGAGATCGAGAAGTGCCTTGACCCCTTCTCGAACAATGAGGTTGTCATCCGCTAGGTAAACGGAGATCGACATAAACCCTCCGGCTAGGTGAAGCTACACCCAGCGTGCCAACCCAAGTTCGACGTTGCCACCGTGAGACCCACAAAGCACAAGTGGTGCTAACACCCTGGCCGAATCACGCAGCAGCATCATCGCAAAACACCGGTCTTGGCAGCACTCTTGTTAAGAACAAGGAGATGTCTGTGAGGATCGAATCATTGGTCAGTTCAATATCGTGGATCCCGTCGGGAGCGATGACAGGCCCGATGCGGGTGCCGATGGAGATCGGAGTCGGACACTACGATCCCCCGCCGCCGGACAAGATCGACGAGTCCACGCTCGACGGGTTGCAGGACGACGATCGACTGCGCTTTGCCAACCGCCTAGAAGCATGGATCGAGGTTGAGGGTGACGAGATCGTCGACGCCGGATATTCGGGGCGAGGGATTGTCGGATCTACCACCGCTAGCTTCGGTGTTGGCTCGATCACGTTCCCGGGGGTCGGCTATCCGCTAATCCAGGACAGACCGGTGATTGAGAACGGGGTTGCTCGTTTTGTCCAAACCGCCGGCGGCCGTACCGGTGCACCGTTCCCCCATCGCATCGAACACCGACCTTTCATACGGATCAGCGGCCCGACGGCGTGGACCACACTCGTCCTCGAGATCGGTGTTGATGGCTCGACGAGGTACGAGATGGTCGGGGCTTCTCCCTTCCCTCGCCACTGGATCTACGACAGTGAAGGCCGACTAGCCGCTGAGAGCGGTGTCATCGACTTCACCGAATGGAGCAAGGTGCACGACTACGACCATTCTCCATGGCACGGTGTGCAACACGACGCCGTCGTTGCAGAGGCGGAGACTGCCGCTGAGCGGGTTCTCTCCAATGATGTGATGAACGCCGGGGCGCGTATCCACAAAATGGAGGCCGGCGAGCTGCTGACCAGGCAGGGCGAGCCAGGCGATGAGCTCTATTTGATCCTCGACGGAGTCCTCGAAGTCGACGTCGATGGCACTGTGGTGACCGAGATCGGTCCCGGGGCGATCGTGGGTGAGCGAGCCCTCCTCGAAGAGGGCCTGCGGACCGCCACGGTCCGTGCTCTGACACCGACGAAGATGGCCGCCGTCAGGGCTGGAGTCGCCGACTCAGCGTCGCTCATCGATGTGGCAGCCGGCCACCGGAGGGAAGAAGGCTGATAAGGCCTCCCGATAGAGGCCCAGGAACAAACAGCACCGATGTGTAGCCGCCCCGGACCCGGCATTGCAGGCCTTCTTCAGCTAGGGAGCCTTACAAGGCCGTGAAGCAAGTTTGTCGCCAGGTCGACATTCCTGGGGGTTCGGCTGGAAGGCGCTTGTTGGCACTGGTGGAGGTGATTGAGATGACAATCACAAACTGCATTCCCAACATCGACTGGTTCGGAATCTTCACAGGCATGGCATTGTTCGCTGCTGGTGTTGTCCTGACGGCCACCGTTGTCGGGGCCATCGTGGGCATCCCCATGCTGCTGGCATCGCTTGAGTTGTTCTCTAACCCGACCACCCTGCGCGGCACTCCCTGCGCTGGCTGACCTGCGCATGCTTTAGGGACTCCCTCGCTATCCGGCGGACCAGGTTCCCTGTCTGTCAGGTGGCAGTGTTGCCATATCAGTCCTGGTCGAACCCGCCGGATCATGGCAGAGTCATCCCAGGGCATGCGCCGCCGAGATGTCGAGCCGTGCCCGTTGTCTGAGAAGACCTAAGGCCGGAAGGCCTGAGTTGAATTTTAGCCGGTTCACTTCCGGGGGTTCGTTTAAGATCGACTCGCAAAATGCCGACGTTCCTGACGGAGGTACGCGTGCGATTCAAGGGACAGCTGCTACTGCCCAGTGAACAGGGCCCTGGCCTGCCTGTGGATCTCGAGGTTGCCGATCATCATCTGGCCCTCGTATCCGAGCGGGAAGAACTGGGTGCTTGGCCACTCGAGGCAATCAGCGCGCGCAGGCTTCGAGGTGACACTTTCGCTATCACCGTCGCGGGGGAGGACCTGCATTTCGTCGCCGACGACACAATCTCATTCGCGTATAGCGGCATGCCCGCCATCGAGCAGGTCGGCCGGCCATCCGGGACACGATCTCCGCTGCGTGCCCTGTTCGATCTGTTTGGTCAGGACACATCGAAACCGCGCCAGTCTCCCGAGGTAGCGCCACCTGCGGCAACCGACGAGCCCGCTCCGTCTCGAGAAGTTGAGCCCTCT
>CAXMPS010000325.1:0-2037 GCA_964194995.1 uncultured Gammaproteobacteria bacterium
CCCGGACCATCACAACCCGCCCCAGACCCGCACTCGGCGCGCAACTCCCTGCACGGCCAGCCGAGGCCAGCTTGGATAGCCGCACAGAACAACGGTGATCACCGCCATCCGGCGGCATAGGAATGCGCTCTGGATCCGGCAATAGGAGCGGGCGGCGGCGTCACCCTCGGGACACATCACGGTCCGATGAGCGAGCGTGTACGAATGTTCCTGGACGGACTAGCCCGCCCGTCATCCGGGCGATGCCGTTTCGATGGTGGCGACCGCTGTCGACCACCTGGTTCTCAACGAAAGTGACGGGACTCAAGACCCATCTCAGCTGTGTAGGCGATGTCGCCGACCGCCCATATTGCCGGTTATGCGCTACCACATTCGGCGCGGCCCAGGTGTATCACAGGGTCAGCGGGTGAGCTGATCTAGTCAGGTTGTGGAGGGCCCGGCATGAGACAGCGGGTCTGATTCTCGATAGAGATCGAGGCGGAGTCGGACTCGACCGTGAACTGCAAGGTGCTCGGCCCGGATGAGAACTCCACCGTACCGGCGGCCACGGCGGAGCGTTCCTTGGAGCTTTCGTGGCAGATCTCCCCAGGCTCGCCGCTATGGGAATTCTCGATGAGGAGCCTTCCCCTGGCGGTCCAGTAGAGGTCGAAGTCGGCGTCGCCCCAAAAGCAACCACTCTCCGCGTAGACGCCATCAAACGACGCGGTCTTCAGGCCATTGGCGATGTCAAGTGCGGCCGGAGCCTCCAGCTGCTTCTCCCCACCAAAGCACGGTTCGATCACCACGGCATGACTCGTCGAGTCGAACACCGCCACTTCCACCGCAGCGTTTGGGATCGGGGATTCACCGACAGGGACGTCCTCGTTGAAGGTTTGGCCCGCAAAGAATTCGATGTGGTAGTGGAAATCCCCGGAATCGCCGTGGAGGAGGGCGTTGACGCTCTCATCCACAAAAAGCTCCGGAGGCGCCGCTAATGCACCCCCCAGCATGAACACCAACACCGCAAGAAGACTCAGTGAGACACCAAGGACAATCGAGAACTGTCGAACCAGCGCTGTTCTAAACCCCACGACGCAACCCCCCCTCTGCGGTCACTCCCCGTTGTAGTCAAACCCTACACGGCCGTTCGCAGCCCGGGCTAAGAAATCCCTCC
Organism: uncultured Gammaproteobacteria bacterium; assembly: GCA_964194995.1. Taxonomy (GTDB): domain Bacteria; phylum Actinomycetota; class Acidimicrobiia; order Spongiisociales; family ZC4RG35; genus JACZUI01. Next base: position 1,154 of record CAXMPS010000325.1, read on the forward strand.
GACCCCCGCCCATATCGGCACATATGCGCTACCGGTTATGGTGTATTGGAGGGTTGTGGGTATGGCTGGGTTCGTTGATTACCTGTGATTGGTGGGATTTCGATCGAGGCGGGTTCGTATCCCGCCAAGCCTGATGTAGCTTCGAGGTCGGCGGGCGAGCCCTCCTGTGGAGGGGAGCTGGATGTGGTCTGATCGCTACTCGGTTCAATAGGTTGTCCTTGGGTTTCCACACGATCGAGCTGCTTTAGAGAGTCTTGTTTGTTGACAAGGTCCTCGATCGAGGTTTCGGCGACAAGCTTGAGGGTCACGACAAGCTTGTCGTACGTGGTTTCCATCACGCCCAAGCGATCGGTGAGCTCTTGGTGGTCGGTATCGAGATCAGCCATCCGTTGAGCCGCGTCATCCTCAAACGCCTTGACCTCGTCTCGACCAGCATCCACTATTGCCACGGCGTCGCGTCTGGCCGTGGCGATCATCTCGGTTGCTTCGTCGAAGGCTCGCTTGGTGACCCGGCCGGCCTCGCGCTCGGCCTGGACCCGAGTGGCTTGGAGGAGCTCTTCGGCCTCGGCGCGTTTGGCATTGCTTGTTTGGGACGCTTCATCGAGGATCAAACGGGCAGCCTCCTCTCGAGCTTCGTAGAGTTGTTGATCCAGGGCAGCTCTGCGCTTGCGTTCACTGTCGAGTATCTGCGCCGTCTCCGCTTCCTGGTCGGCGGCTTCTTTCGACTCACCCTCAAGGTTGGCGATGTGTTCTTCGGAAGCCACCATCTGTTGGTGAAGCTCGTAGAGGTCTCCATCAACGTCACCCGGGGCAGGGTCCTCCTCATGGACCAAGCTGAGTGGGGCCTCATCTGGTAAACCAGGCAATGGGCTCTTCGAATTCGG
>CAXMPS010000326.1:0-1000 GCA_964194995.1 uncultured Gammaproteobacteria bacterium
CTCGCCAGCCATAACCTTCGATTACCAGGCTCAGGCCGACGGGGACGAGCGCCATGACAATCGCAGTGCCCGTACTGAAAATACCGAGCACCATTCCCCGGCGCTTCTCGAACCAAAGCGTCACGGCAACAGTGCTCACCAACATCAAAGAGCCCTGACCAAGCAGTCGTATCGCGACGAACCCAATGGCGAGAGTCACAAATCCCTGAACGCCGGCCATCCCCACAAGGGCAACCCCGAAGGCGACTCCGATCACGGTCATCGCCCGTCTCACTCCGACCCGATCGACCCGCCGGCCGATGAGGGGTAGCCCCAGGGCGGCGATGAGCGTGCCGATCAAGTACGCCGTCGAGACCTCTGAACGACTCATACCGAGGTCAGAGATGAACTGATCGACGAAAACGCTGACGCCGATGGTCTGGCCGGGACCGGTGAGCCCCCCGGTGATGATGGCCAGACCGAGAATGCGCCAGCCGTAGAACGAGCGCCGAACGGAACTCTGCTCGTTCTTCACCGTCGGATTCTACGGCCCGGCGCTCGGACCTGGCGGATGATATGCGACTCTGGCGGGGGTTCGGTCGGGTGCGAGGTCCGCTTCCCATCGACCAAAGCGCGTCAGGCCCCCGCGCATCGACATGCGCAGGGCCCATACGCTCCGGTCGCTACGTTCTTAGCGAGCTGGACAGTTGTTGTCTGGCAGACGGCCTTGAGAGCGTCGAGATGAACAGTCCATCCACCTAATCGGATGGAACGACAGACACGACATCCCGAAAACTGATGATTGAGGGCCTCCAAGATGACACGGACGGGCTGTACGAACTTGACTTGACCCGCCCATATCGGCTCAGTGTCATGCTTTGGGGACGCCTGGCGGGTTGGTTCTCCATATCGGTGCCCGCGGTTGTGTGGCTTGTTGTGTGTTTTGCCACCCGTTGGGCGCGCCGGACCGGCCGGCGTGGCTTGATAGGAGAGTGACCTCCCGGCCTGTACTGAGGCGTGC
>CAXMPS010000327.1:0-4068 GCA_964194995.1 uncultured Gammaproteobacteria bacterium
CGCCACGAGCGACAACGGACAGCGGAAACTCGCCAAGGCCGACGACGGGACCCTCTATCTCGCCTATTCGGGACCGATCGAGGGCGTGGAACAAGCCCAGGTCTCGTTTTCCCTCGATAGCGGGCAGAGCTGGAAGCCCGAGACGGTCCTCGGTCAACCCGGAATCTGGTCCGATCTTCCCACCCTCGCATCCGGGCCCGGAGGGCGAGTCGACGCCTCCTGGGTCGACTACGTTTCGGTGGGCCACGTCTGGCACTCGTCAAGAGAAGCCGGAGCATGGTCAACGCCGCAGAAGGTCTCGCCAGGCGAGCACTACGCCGTCTTTCCGGCGATGGTCGTTGCCGATGATCGGGCAAACCTGCTCTGGTACGCCTCTCCACCTGCCGAGGACCGCGAGCATGGCTCGGCCTATGAAATCCTGCATACGGTCGAAGTTGGCGAAGCCTGGTCGGTTCCTGAGCTGCTCTCCTCGAGTTCTGAGGATGCCCTGAACCCCTCATTGGCAATGTCACCAAGCGGAGCCCTCGAAGCGGCCTGGTTCCAGGTGTTCTCGGGGACTTATGGCGCCCAGCACGCAGAGTACGACGGGACATCCTGGGCCTTTCCGTCCCTGATCTCGACTCGCGACCAGACGGCCACAGGTGTGTCTATCGACGTGGACGACGAAGGCACGATCCATATGGTTTGGGAGCAGACAAACGGGGACACCATTGGAATCGCCTATTCGCGGCTGAGCGGCGGCCAATGGAGCGAGCAGGTTCAGCTCAGCGATTCTTTCTCGCAAGACCCGGTTGTAGCTATTGATGGAGAAAATCGCGTCCACGTGCTCTGGTCGGAGAACCAAGAGATTCGCGCCCGGATATGGGACGAAGGCTGGTCTCCCGCAACGACCCTCGGACCAGGGACTAACCCGTCGACTCTCTCCGGAGATGAGGTTCTCGCTACATGGACCCGCGAGACGGACGCGGGACACGAGGTGGTTGCCGGCTATCTGGAGCCGAACGGTGGTTCCCGTCTGGCTCCCCTATATCTGGTCGGGGCATTGGTCGCGCTGATCGCGGGCGCAGTGGCCTTGATTGCCGGCGGTAGGCGAGACCTGGAATCTGCTGATTGATACCGTTGTAAGACGGGCCACTAGGCGGTGCTGGCGCCTGAGATCGAGAGCACAGAGCGTGTCTCCGGAAAGTGGCACGCCACCATCTGGCCGTCGCCCATGTCGTTGAGTTCGGGCGTCTCCACGGCGCATATCTCCTCGGACTTCCAGCATCGGGTGCGAAAGACACAGCCGGACGGCGGTTCGGCCGGGCTGGGTAGATCGCCTTCAAGAACGATCCGCTCACGGTTTCGCTCGGCTACACGATCCGCAACCGGCACGGCCGAGAGCAGAGCCTGGGTGTAGGGGTGCTGTGGGGCGCTGTATATCTGGTCCCTGGTCCCGGTCTCCATGATGTGACCGAGATACATGACGGACACATGAGATGCCATATGACGCACAACGGCCAGGTCGTGGGCAATAAAAAGGAAGGTGATCCCGAACTCCTGCTGGATGTCCATGAGCAGGTTGACTAGCTGCGCCTGAATGGAAACATCAAGCGCCGAAACTGGCTCGTCAGCGATGATCAATTTGGGGTCGAGAGCGAGAGCGCGTGCGACTCCGATCCTCTGACGCTGGCCTCCGGAGAACTGGTGGGGATAGCGGTTGGCGTGCTCTGGATTCAGGCCGACCACCTCGAGCAGCTCCTTCGCCTTGTCCTTGCGCGCGTTGCTGTTGCCGAGTTGGTGCACTACCAACGGTTCGGTGATGATGTCGCGGACCGTCATCCTCGGGTTCAGCGAGGCATAAGGATCCTGGAAGATGATCTGCATGTCTCTGCGAATCTCCCGCATTTCCTTCTTGTCCATCGCGATCACGTCTCGGCCCTCAAAGAAGACATGGCCCGAGGTCGGCTCGTGCAACCGGAGAATGGCTCGCCCGGTGGTGGACTTGCCGCACCCCGATTCACCTACCAGTCCGTGGGTCTCCCCTTGCTGAACTCGAAAGCTGACTCCGTCCACAGCCTTCACGTTTCCAATGTGCTTCTTGAAGACGATGCCCCGGGTCAAGGGAAACCACTTGACGAGATCCTCGACAACCAGAAGCGCCTCGGATCCGATGTCAACCGTGTCCACGGTGCCCCGATCCTCGCTACTCACCCGATCCACCTCCTCCTACCCGGGCTGACCTGACATCTTCGGCGTTGTGGCAGGCCACCAAACCCTCATACCCGCCGATCGAACGGAGGAGAGGCTTCTCCGTTCGGCACCGGTCGTCGGCATACGGACACCTCGGGCTGAATGGGCAGCCTGGCGGTAGCCTGATCAAGCTCGGTGGGGTTCCCTCGATTGGAATGAGCCGCTCGTCCTCTCCGATCAGCGTTGGGATCGATCTCATGAGACCTTCGGCGTAGGGATGAGCATGGGCCTCATAGAAATCATCCGCCCCTGCCTTCTCCACAACGCCCCCGGCGTACATCAGCTGAACAGTGTCGGCAACCGACGCCACAACACCAAGGTCGTGGGTTATCAGGATGAGCCCCATATTGTGCTCCTCCTGGAGGCTCCCTAGAAGCTCCATGATCTGAGCCTGAACCGTCACATCGAGAGCGGTCGTCGGCTCATCGGCAATCAGGACCGCAGGGTCGAGAGAGAGGGCCATTGCGATCATCACCCTTTGCCGCATTCCCCCGGAGAACTGATGGGGGTAGTCGCCGACGCGGCGACGAGCCTCCGGAATCCGAACCTGCTCCATCAACTCTATGGCAGCCTCCGTCGCCTCTTTCCTTGAAGCCCCCCGATGCACCCGAAACATCTCTCCGATCTGTTTGCCGACCGAATAGACCGGGTTCAACGAAGTGAGGGGATCCTGGAAAATCATGGCGATCTCCTGGCCACGTACCTTGCGGCGATCCTTTTCGGTTAGGTCGTCGAGGTCCTGGCCACGGAACCTGATGGCATCCGCGTTGACGACCCCGGGAGGCGAAGGGACGATTCCCATGATCGCCTGAGCGGTGACGCTCTTCCCACTCCCGGATTCACCGATGATCGCCAGGGTTTCGCCTGCATGAAGGGTGAACGACACCGATTGCACCGCTTTGACCACGCCGGCGTCGGTCTTGAAGTCGACGCTCAGATCCTCAACCTCGAGCAGAGTCTCCCCGACCTTCTGCTGGTGGGATGGGATATCTGTGACAGTCACTGAGCCAACTTCTTCCATCACCGCGAACGTGGGTCGAGGGCGTCTCGGACCACATCGCCCAGCAGTAGAAATCCGAGGACTGTCATGGAGAGGAACACACCGGGAAAGAAGATAAGGAAAGGATCGGTGACAATTCGGTCCTGGGAGTTGGCGATCATCAATCCCCACGAGATCGCCGGCAACTGCAGCCCGACCCCGAGGAAGGAAAGGGCAGCCTCGGCGCCGATTATCCCGCCGACACCGATCATGGCAAACACCAGCGCCGGAGCAATGGCGTTGGGGAACACATGACGGAAGAGGATTCTGTTGTTGGAGGCACCAAGGGCGCGGGCCGCCTCCACGTATTCCTTCTCCTTGGCTTGAAGCACTGCCCCTCTGAAGATTCGAGACAACGTTGGCCAGCCGAACACGCCAATCACCAACAACACATGCCAGGCATTGCGACCCGTCTCAGCTGCCACCAAATTGAGGAAGAGGATGGCAGCGATTATGAACGGGAACGCATATAGGACGTCGACGATTCTGCTGATCACGTTGTCCGTCCATCCACCATAGAACCCCGATGTTCCGCCGGCGATGAGCCCTATGAACGAGAGCAGCAGAGTCCCGCCGATACCAATGATGATCGACACCCTCGCGCCGTGAACAACCCTCGCGTAGTAATCGCAACCCTGGATATCGGTGCCGAACCAATGTTCGCTCGACGGCTGTAGCAGATCCTGAAACTCCCCGGTCTCTGGATTGCGAAGTGAACATTCGCGTGGGTCGTGTGTGGCCGGCGATGGCAGCGTGAACAGAGCCGGAGCTATCGCCATCAATGTGAATATTCCGAT
>CAXMPS010000328.1:0-3739 GCA_964194995.1 uncultured Gammaproteobacteria bacterium
GGAACCGGCTTGAACGACATGACCGAGGGTCGTGTGATCAGTCGAATCTTTGGTGGCGACCAGCCGGCCGTTTCATCGATCAAGGGCACAACGGGTCATGGTCTTGGCGCATCCGGCTCGATCGAAGCCGCGGTGATCGTCGAGGCAATCCGACGGGAAGAGCTCCCACCGAACGTCGGCTTGACCAATCAAGATCCCGAAATCCCCCTGACTGACATCGTTCGCGAGCCTCGCGAGTGGAGCCCGGCGCCGGCTCTCTCCAACTCCTTTGGGTTCGGCGGCCACAATACGGTTCTGGCCTTCGGCCCGGCATAGGAAGGCTCCTAGGAGTCTGTTGAACAATGGCGTTGGTCAGATCGGCGGCCAGGCGCGCCCACTCGCAAGGATAAGGTTTCGGCACTCCTCGGATCGGAATGGCGGGGCCGAGGACACCGCGAGTGGCGATGATCTGGTCGTCGAGATGAGTGACATGCATTGTTCAGCGGGCTCCTAAGTATGCTCCTCCTTATCGGGAGCTCGGTGATACCGGGCTGAGAGGGTGGCCTTCGAGGCCCCGACCGGATGAACCTGACCCGGATAATGCCGGCGTAGGGAGATCCCGCACCTTGCTCCCCAGGACTAGGAGTTTGATTTGGTGCGGAGACTTGCCGGGATTGCTGGGTTGCTACTTCTGCTGGCCTCATGCAGCGACGCTGAGTCAACCCCGAGCGCCATACGGCTGATAGCCCACGATTCCTTCACCAGTGGCGTCACCGAAGAGACGTTCGCCGCATTCACCCAAGCAACAGGCGTCGAGGTCGAGGTAATCGCAGCCGGTGACGGCGGTTCGATGGTCAACCAGGCCATCCTCACCAAGGACAATCCACTCGCCGACGTCATATTCGGGATTGACGACACCTTCCTATCCCGTGCTCTGGAAAACGAGATACTCATGCCGTTCGAATCCCAGTATCTCGACTTGGTTTCTGATGACCTGATCCTCGACCTAACTCATCGAGCCACTCCAATCGACTTCGGCGACGTCTGCATCAACTACGAAAAGGCCTGGTTCGAGGAGACCGCGCTCGACGTTCCCCAGGAACTCGACGATCTCCGCTCCGAGTTGTACGCCAGCTTTCTCACGGTGGAGCACCCGGCCACCTCGTCGCCTGGTCTGGCATTCATGCTCGCAACCATCGAAGAGTTCGGTGAGGACAGCTGGCTCGACTTCTGGGCCGATCTCCGTGCGGCTGGGGTTCGGGTCGCGCCTGATTGGAACACCGCCTATTACGCCGATTTCATGCCCTATGGGGGATCCAGCGCAATGGTCGTGTCGTATGCGAGCTCGCCGCCCGCGGAGGTCATCTTCGCCACCGAGCCCATTGAGCAGGCGCCAACAGGAGTGGTTGATGCGGGTTGCTACCGGCAAGTCGAGTTCGCCGGTGTCCTCGCCGGCACGCCCTATCCGACCGCCGCTGGACAGCTGATTGACTTCATGCTCTCGGTCGAGTTCCAGGAGAACATTCCCCTGACCTGGTTCGTCTTTCCGGCCAACACGACCGCGCCGCTTCCAGACGAATTCGTCATCCACACCGTCCTTCCCGAATCGCCGGCGCAGATGGATCCGGAGAGGATCGCCAGGAACCGGGACCGGTGGATCTCACAGTGGGTGTCGGTGATGGAAGGCTGATGTGGGAGAGGCCGCCGAAACGTTGGGGTTGGCTGCTCACCGCCCTCGTCCCAACGATCTTCATCGGCTACTTCTTCGTCTACCCGGTGGCGAGGATTCTCACTCTCGGGCTGTCAGAGTTGAGTTTCGGCTCCAGCGGGCTCGAAGCTCGCCTGATTCGGGTCGGTTGGTTCACGGTCTGGCAGGCAACCGCCTCCACCGTCCTAACCCTTCTGTTCGCGGCTCCCATGACGTGGGCGGTATCGAGATTCGAGTTCAGAGGACGACGTCTGGCCACGGCGTTGGTCACCGTCCCTTTCGTCCTTCCGACCGTGGTGGTCGGAACCGCCTTCGTTGCTCTCGGCTGGCGAGACAGCATCTGGGCCATCCTCGCCGCCCATGTCTTCTTCAACACAGCGATCATCGTCAGGACGGTGGGAACTCTCTGGGCACGTCTCGACCCCGACATACTCAGCGCTGCCCGGGTTCTCGGCGCCGGCCCCTGGGAGACCTTCAGACGGGTGACGCTCCCCCTGCTCAAGCCGGCCATCGCTGCGGCAACCTCTATCGTCTTTCTATTCACATTCACCTCGTTTGGTGTGGTGCTCATCATTGGAGGATTCGACTACGCAACTCTCGAGGTTGAGATCTACCGACAGGCGGTGTCGTTCTTCGACTTGCCCCTTGCCGCCGCCCTGGCCGTGGTGCAACTCGTGGGGGTCACCGCAGCCCTGTACGGATACTCGCGCTATCAGGACCGCCACACCTCGTCGTGGGCGTTGTCATCGGATTCGGCTCGGGTCAAACCCAGAGGAGGCGCTAGGGCGGGAGTTGCCCTAGCGGTGTGGGGAACTCTCGGCCTGTTGGCCATCCCGATCGCTGTGCTGGTGGCTCGGTCGCTTGGGACTGATTCCTATCGGGCTCTGTTTCAGAAGGACCCGGTGGTGGGCGTTCCCATCGAATCGGCAGCAAACAGCCTCCGCTTTGCCGCCGTGGCGATGGTGATCGCGGTTGTCATCGGCGTGATGTCGGCCGCAGTGATCGCTGGTCGCTCAGGACGACTATCGCGTTGGTTCGATCTCACCCTGATGCTTCCACTTGGAACGTCTGCCGTCACCATCGGCTTCGGCTTTATCGTGGCGTTGGGCTGGCCGGTGGATCTGAGGGCGTCTTTTGTGCTGGTCCCCATTGCCCACGCCCTGATCGCTGTCCCCTTTGTAGTGCGGAGTACCGTGCCCACGCTCAAGGCGATCCCGCCTGACCTTCACGAAGCTGCTGCGGTCCTCGGAACATCACAAGGCCGGGTTTGGTGGCGAATCGACTTCCCCATCGTCGCCAAGGCTGCCTTGGTCGGTTCGGCATTCGCCTTCGTGATCTCGCTCGGAGAGTTCGGTGCGACATCGTTTGTGGCCCGCCCCGCGACGACCACGATGCCGGTGATGATCTTCCGACTCCTGTCTCGCCCCGGGCAGCAATCGCTGGGGATGGCAATGGCGCTAGCTGTGGCTCTGGCGGCGATCACTGCCGGCGTCGTGATGTGGATCGACCGCCTTCAGGTCGGCGAGGTGGGGAGCTTCTGATGCTGGAGCTCAGAAATGTCAAAGTCGACTTGGGAGGCAAACCCGTGCTCAACGGAGTTTCGCTGACTCTCGCCCGCGGTGAGATCGTCGCCATTCTGGGTCCGTCCGGCTCCGGCAAATCGACCCTGCTCAGAGCGATCGCGGGATTGGTGCCCCTGGCGGGAGGAGAAATCCTTTGGGACGGCGTCGCCATCGCAACTGTCGACGTGCACCTACGAGGCTTCGGGTTGATGTTCCAGGGTTATGCCCTTTTCCCCCACCTCGACGTGGCCGGGAATGTGGGGTTCGGGCTGGCGAAGGAGGATCGCGGTCGGTCGGTGCCGGCAGCTCTAGCCCGCGTCGGCCTCGGAGGATTCGAGGAGCGTCGCATCGACGAGTTGTCGGGAGGGGAAAAGCAGAGAGTGGCGTTGGCACGAACTCTCGCACCGGATCCCGAACTGGTGATGCTCGACGAGCCATTGGGGGCTCTGGACCGGAGCCTCCGGGATCGTCTGGTGTCCGAAACGAGACA
>CAXMPS010000329.1:0-1285 GCA_964194995.1 uncultured Gammaproteobacteria bacterium
AGGACGTTAGGGGCCCCACGTGCGAGCACCTCTTCGGGCAGAGTCGCACCGGAGGGGGTGATGATTCCGATCAGGTAGCTGACCGCTAATGTCAGCAGGAAACCCAGACCGATGGCCTTCCCGCACAGACGCATCAGCCGCTGGTCTGCCTGCCCCAGGGCCAGACCGAGCCCGATCATCGGGGTCATCAACGGTGCCAGGAGCATTGAGCCGATCACGACAGCCGGTGAGTTCTGCAGCAGCCCCAGCGAGGCGACCGCGGACGCCAAGCCCAACATGCCGATGAAATCAGGTCCCCAAACCGATCCCAGACGCAGATCGTGGCGTAGATCGGCGAGATCGGCGGGATTGATGCGTGGCAGCCAATCGACCATTGAGCGTAGACGGAGTGGTGGGGCCCGCTTCACGATGGCCACGGTCGCGTCGCCCAGCGACTGCTGCAACGAGCGCACGGGACTGGCGGCGTCGAACCCGATCACCACCAGGTCGTGGTTCTCAAAAAGCTCGACGATGCCCCGGTGTTTCAACTGGTCGGCCACGACCTTGATCTCGAACGATTCCTGATCGAGCGCGGTGTCATGCAGCAGCGACCGGATCCATCTCTCGCCCGCCCGTCCCACCGTGGCGCCGGTCTCATCCTCGACTGCCCCGATGGTAACGTGGGCACTCTGGCGTTGCCGCAATGTATCCACCAGCCGCAAGGTCGATGAGTCGTGGACCTCCGCGGTCGCCACGAACAGGATCCTCTTCACCTCGGAAGGAGCTTTTCCGCCATACAGCGGTGCAAACGTCTGACATGGAGAGGAGCGCATTAGCTCGTCCGACGTCTGGTCTCTTCCGCTCACCGGAGACAACGAGAACGGACCGGTCACGAGGAGACGAGCGCCGCTCTTGCGCACGTGGCCCAGAACCACCGCCACGGGCAACGGTTCGTCGATGGCCGTCACAGTCGCGACGCTATCGCCTTCTTCGCCCAGTGCCTCATGAACTGCCTGCGCGGTACGTCCGTCGAATCCGGTCTCGTGACACAAGAAAATCGTCTTTTCGTCTTCTTCGGCCAGCGCCTGGGTCCACGCGACCACTGTCGCCGCCGTTTCCGGATTAGGGACAAACCCGATGATGCTCATACTTGTTGCAACCATCTGCCTCGTGCCTCCCAAATGCGCGTTTGAGATAGACTACTATATATTGGACCGTGGACGGCCCTATTGAGGCCGAATGGCCGTGTTGGGTCACCAGCGGGCCTACACGACCGAGGCACCGAAAGCCGGCTTTGATCGTCGGG
>CAXMPS010000330.1:0-7443 GCA_964194995.1 uncultured Gammaproteobacteria bacterium
ACCTTTACTCAACGGAAGCCTCGGCTCAGACGTCGAACGGCGTCTCGGTGAAGAAGTCCGCCGGTTTGAGTGTCTTTTCGGCTGTCTCGGCCTTGGGCAGACCCAGCCGATCTCGAACTGCGTCGTAGCCCCCGGACTCGAGCTCATCAGCCAGCTCAGCGCCACCAGAGTCGACGATCTTGCCGTCGATCATCACATGAATGCGGTCGGGAGTGACATAGCGAAGAATCCGGCTGTAGTGGGTGATCATGAGAACCCCGAGATCGGGTGATCTCATTTCTTCGACAGCCTCGGCAACCTGGCGCACGGCATCAATGTCCAAACCAGAGTCGATCTCGTCGAGCAACGCCATCCTGGGTCGAAGCACCGCCATCTGGAATATCTCCGAACGCTTCTTCTCCCCTCCTGAGAGATCAGTGTTGAGCGATCTCTTCAGAAAATCCACCATGCTGAATCGTTCCGCTACCGCCTCGATTCTCGCGGTGGCCTCGTCTGGATCGACACCCGCCTCGTCGGTGGCTTCCATCAAGAACTCCTCGAGACGCACCCCAGGAACCTCTGTCGGATACTGGAAACTTTGGAGCAAACCGAGGCGAGCTCTCTCATCGACGTCCAGCGAAAACAGATCAGTTCCGTTGAGAAACGCCGAGCCGGAGACCTCGTAGCCGGACTTCCCGGTCAGCACGTGACAAAGGGTCGACTTACCCGAGCCGTTGGGGCCCATCATGGCGTGGATCTCACCATAGGGCACCTCCAGGTCGAGACCCTGGAGGATCTGCTTTCCGACGACAGAAACTGACAATCCTTGAACCTTCAGCGCGATGCTCATGCGTCCTCCAGAATCAGGAACACGTTTCCGTCCTCAATCGATACGTCATATGTGGGAACAGGCTTGGTGGCCGGCAAAGCACCCGGGTCGCCGGTCAGGAGGTCGAACTCGGAGCCGTGCCTTGGGCACTCCACGTCGGTTCCGTATATCTCACCCTCTGCCAGCGAGGCCTCCGCATGAGAACAGCGGTCGCCTATCGCGTAGACGACATCGCCGATGCGGAACACGGCGATAACCGTCTCCCCGACTGTCACCCTTACCCCTCTCTCCTTGGGCAGTGACGCGAGAGCACCAATGTCGACTCTCATGCCACTCGCCCCTCTTCCTGTCCAGCGATGAACCTCCTGAATACTTCTTCTGAAATCGGACCTTCGACGCCCTCGATGGGCAGTCGGTCGATGACCTCCTGGAAGAAGCCGCGGATCAGGAGGCGACTTGCCCGAGACTTGTTCAACCCCCGGCTCTGGAGGTAATAGAGAAGGTCCTCTTCGAGCGGACCGACAGAGGAGGCGTGGCCGCACACAACGTCATCGCACAGGATCTCGAGATTGGGTACCGAATGCGCTTTCGCATTCTCTGAGAGGACCAGGTTCCGGTTGGTCTCGAAGGTCGAGGTCTTCTCAGCATCCTTCTCGATGCGGAGCAATCCGGTAAACACACTTTGGGCATCATCCTCAACAGCGCCCTTGAGGAAGACATCAGACGACGTGCTTTTGCCCTGATGGTCTATCACGATCCGGTAGTCGAGGGTTTGGTCGCCCTCGCCGAAATAAAGGCCGACCACTTCAGACGAGGAACCGTCGCCGACCAGATCCACCCCGAGGTCAAGCCGTCCGAGCTTGGCACCAAGCCCGACCTCGCCGACGCGCGATGTTGCGTCGCGGCCGAGGGTCACGCGCTGATGGACCACCAACGTCGCTGCGTGATCGACGCCTTGAACCGTTAGGTAACGGAGTCGGGCTCCGTCACCGACCCGAAGATCGATCTCCGGAACCATCAGGAGACTCTCGCCTTCGGCAGAGCGGTACACCACCAACACCAGGGCTTCAGCGTTCTCACCGACACGCACGATCACATGAGGGAACGTTGCAGAGTCAGGAGTGGCGCCCTGTACTTCTATGACCAGCGGGGCCGACATCACGCGGTCAGAAGGGACGTCGATTACGACCCCATCGTTGGAGAAGGCGGCATGGGCCGCCGTCAGTTTGTTGTGATCTACCGGGACCGGCCGGTCCGACGTCGGATCGGCCTGAAGGCTGGAGAGACGGGTGACCGACGCTTCGGACGACTCCGCATCGATGACAAACCCGTCGACGATCCTCACATGACCCGAGTTCGTCCCCAAAGAGGCAAGAAATGGTCCGAAATCCAGTGAACTGCCAGGGGTTGAAACGGGCTTCAGACTCGAGAAAGGAGAGGAGAATTCGACGTATCGCCAATCCTCCTCTGCTCCTGTCGGCTCCGAGAGAGACTCGAAGACCTCGTAGGCGGCCTCCATTTGAGTCCGTCTCCAGTCAGGGGCGGCGGCGGAAACCACGGCAAGATATTCAGTGTCAAACGCGGGCAAAACCTCTCCGAAACGGGGTGGTGAATCGTATTTGCCCTATCGGGATAGTGCGAATTATCAGGATCTGGCGATCAGGCGGACTCTCACGGGAGTAGGGCGCCCGTGGTGACCTCCGACGCGCCGTTCCACAACATCCAGCCAAGCCCATACGACTCGACTACGTCGATTTGGGCACGCACCTGACTCTCTGTGTAGCTGAAATCTTGGAGCCAGGGTCGGACAATGACGGTCCCGGTCAACCTTTCGACCCCATCCCGAAGCGCATTGTTGACCATCGGACCCGGATGATCTGTGGGGTTCTCAAACCCGTATGCCTCCGGGTCGTAATGGGACGGATAGACCATCGGTGACACGACATCGACGAGGTTGGTCACGTCTTCCCAGTTCTGGCCAATTCCGCCATCGGGAAACTCGACGCTCGGCGCAGTAACGAATCCGAACACGTCTGCTGCGACTGCACACCCCATGGGATGGAGCAACTCGATGGCCTCAACCAGGAATGAGGTGATCGTGGCCCGTCTGAGCTCTGGTGTCGGGCTGCCGCCGTCGAATTGTGAAGAGTCGGGGCGGTTGTCAGGGAATCTCACGTAGTCGAACTGAATCTCATCCACGCCGAGGCCACATGCCTCGGCGGCCAATTCAAGGGCGTAGGCACGGGCCTCGGGATCGGTCGGATCCAGAAACCTCTGACTATTCGTTTCGAGAGGCGCATTGGTAGCGGAGTCCCACACGGCCATCTGAGGCAGGGCGACGGCGGCAATCGGATCGTTGAAGATGACTAGACGCCCAATTAGGTAGAGGTTGGCGGAGTCCGCCCTTTCGGCCACTGCCGCGAGGTCGTATGCACCCTGAACCGCTTCGACTTCCAGCGCCGTCGGGTTTTCGCTCTGATACCAAACGAACCCCCTCTCGTTCTTCAGATCGATCATGAGAGCGTTGAGCTCGCTGGTTTGTGCCATTTCCACGAACCGATCAAGGTCGGCGGCGACCGCCTCGCCGGTGATATGAACTGCACGGGCCGTGAATGGATTCATCTCCACCAACGACTCACCTGGTCCGCCATCCCATTCGAAGCCGGTGGGTACCCAGGCCGGCCGGGTTACAGAAACGTGGCCCGGCTCTGCACCTCGGACGATGAAGTTTCCTTCAGCGTCGGTCACGTCCGTCGCGGGACCCGCGGTCACTGATACCGACGCCAGTGGGATCTCATCTTTGTCAACAACCCGTCCACGCAACACCCTGGCCTTGAGAACGACATCCACCACACCTTCGGGACGCTCGCCGATGGTGAGCATCTGGGAGACATGTCCGGGGGCACTCACCTCGAGGATATTTGAGGAGCGGCTCCAATCCATCTCTACGAGCCCGTCGACATCGGCGCTGCCGGCCTGATCGCCTCCAACGTCGACCACGGCCGACGCCACCGGCGTTCCGAGATCGTCGAGGACACGAAGTGTGTATGGAGTCGCCTGCCCCAGCAAGGACCAACCCGCCCATGCAACCCAAACAATGGTGAGCGCTACCAGCAAACGAAACTGGGTACGTCGCGTCACAGAAAAATAGAGGATACCCACGGAGAACGGCCTAGTTGAGATTCGCGTTTGCCAGATTCCCCCAGCACAGTTAGTTTTCCACAGGGGGGCTGTTAGGAGGCCAGATTGGGGAAGGCCACCAGGGCCAAAGATGCGCGACCAGAGCGGGGTTCAAGTCCCGCCGACACCGTTGGTCTCTATCTGGACGAAGTTTCGGGACACCTTCTGCTGACCGCTGAGGACGAGGTACATCTCGCACGCTCTATGGAGCTCGGGAAGAAGGCGAAGGCGGTTCTGGAATCAGGCAGCTACAAGCAGTCTGAACGTACCCGTCTGATGCGGCTGGTCACCGAGGGCGATGAGGCCAAGATGGGCTTCATCAGATCGAATCTGAGGCTCGTGATCTCAATTGCGAAGAGATACAACGGGCGGGGACTCGATCTCCTCGACCTGATTCAAGAGGGCAACCTGGGTCTGATTCGGGCAGTCGAGAAGTTCGATTGGCGGAAAGGTTTCAAGTTTTCCACATACGCGACATGGTGGATTCGCCAGGCGATCACCCGGGGGCTGGGGAACAACGGCCGCACAATCCGCCTACCGGTCCACATGGTCGATGTTGTCCGAACAGTGCAGGACACCAAGCAAACCCTTCACGACAAGTACCACCGGACTCCGACCCTCGAGGAGATCGCGGAAGCCTCAGGACTCGATACTGAGCGTGTATTGGCCGCCCTGGAAGCTCCATCCGAGACTGTTTCTCTTGATCGACCCGTCGGAGAGGACGGCGCGGCCTCACTCCAGGACTTTGTCGAAGACGACAACGCCGCCGATCCCGAGGCGATGGCAGCTTCGGCCTGGAGACGTGACCGCCTCATCAAGGCACTCCAGGTTCTCGACCGGGAGGAACAGCAAGTGTTGTGGCTGCGGTTCGGTCTTGATGGCGACGAGCCGTGGACACTGTCCGATGTCGGCAACGTGATCAACTCGACCCGGGAGCGGGTTCGCCAGATCGAGGCCCGCGGTCTGGCCAAACTGCGTCACCCCTCCTGCGACATCGATCTCCAGGTACTCCTCTAGCTCGTCCCCGCCTCCGCCGGTACTCCTCTTAGCCCGTCTCCGGCTCCGCCGGTGCTCCCAAGAGCCCAGCGAGTTTGGGGGAGGTGGCCCGAATGGCCGGAGGGGGCAATGCCTTCAGCGTGTTATCAGACGCTTCGAAGCGCCCGCTCCAGTCTGGCGAAGCCTTCGTCGGCCTCATCCTCGGTAATCGACAGTGCAGGTGCGATTCGCAACGCATTCCCATGGAGTCCGCCTTTGCCAATCAGCAGGCCCTGTTCACGGGCAGCTTCCAAAACCGCCGACGCCTTGTCGGCAGCCGGCTCACCCTCAGGACCAACCAGTTCGATTCCGATCATCAACCCTTTCCCACGCAGCTCAGCGATCATCTCCAGTTCTTCCGCTACGGGCACCAGGTTCTGCATCAGGCGATTGCCCACCTTGAGCGAATTCGTCTGGAGATCGTTGTCCAACAGGTAATCAATATTGGCCAGAGCCCCGGCCGTGGCCAACGGATTCCCGCCAAACGTCGAGAGGCCAAGCGCCGGGTATGACTCCATGATCTCGGCCGTAGCCACCACTCCCCCGATACTCAGGCCATTGCCGATGCCCTTGGCGAAAGTCAATAGATCCGGAGTGATCCCGTGGGCCTGATAGCCCCAGAAGTGCTCCCCCGTCCGGCCCCATCCTGTCTGAACCTCATCTGCGATGAACAGAATGCCTTGCCGATCGAGGACTTCCTTCATTGCACCGAAAAAGCCGTCAGGAGGCGTGACAAAACCGCCAACGCCCTGGATCGGTTCGGCGATCATCGCAGCGACGTTGCCCGCGGTAGCTACTACTAGAAGATCCTCAAGATCGGCGACGCACGCTGCCACGAATTCCTCATCATTGAGATGGCCAAACGGGCTTCGAAGCTTGTATCCCGACTGGACATAGGTCACCTGGAAAGGTGAGAAGCTGGTGCCCGACCAGGTTCTTTGCCCGGTGATCGCAATCGCTGAGTGGGACTTGCCGTGATAGCTGCCCCTGATGGCAAGGATCTGATTCGAGTTGCGATAGGAAGTGGCCAGGGCGAGCGCGGCGTCGTTTGCCTCGGTCCCCGAGTTTGTGAAGAAGACCTTGGCGTCCGGGATACCAGATAGCTCGGCGATCTTCTCCGCGAGCTCGATTTGCGGCTCGATGAGATAAAGCGTCGAGGTGTGCAGCATCTTGTCGGCCTGGGCCTTGATGGCGTCGACCACCTCCGGAATCTTGTATCCCGACATCGTGACCAGGATGCCCCCAAAGAAATCGAGATATCGATTTCCCTCGGCATCGGTTACCCATCGCCCATCGCCGTCCACGATGGATATCGGCTCCTTGTAGTAGACCGGTGCCCACCCGGGGAGAACCGCCTTGTGTCTTTCGTACAACTCTGCATGCTTGCCCATCGTCAAATTCCTTCGCCGTTGTCAGCCTTCAAATATCGCAGAAACAGTGCCTTTTGGCCAAGAAGGACCCGGTCTAGCCGCATGTCTAGTGGCGGTTTCGCCTCACCACCATGGGCGATTCTGCTCGAATCCCCGGACACCAGTTTTGGCGAGACAGTCAAATTGATCTCGTCGACCAGTCCCGCAGCGATGAATTGGCCATTGAAGCTCGGCCCTCCTTCGAGGAGCACCACCGAGGCGGCGCCCAGATGGCCCAGGATTGAAGCCGGCGAAAGGTCATCGAGAAAGACGACCTCGGCCGCATCGCCGAGCATCATCAGCCGGCTCGGATCGGCTTGGGGTCCTGTCACAACCATGGGTCGGTATGCAGGGTCTGAAAAAACTCGCGCCTCGGGGTCGATGCTGAGCCGCCCGGTGACAATCCCGAGAACTGGGACCTCTGCGAGACCCTTCGCCAGCCGACGGGCACGTCTTTTCTCGTCGAGGGAAACGGGTCCATAACCCTCCGCCGTCACTGTCCCTACTCCGACAAGGATCACATCCGGGACGGCACGAATCGCCTTGAACATTTCCCGGTCGTCGTCGTCCCCTAGCGATGTGGACGTGCCGTCAACGGCAGTCGCACCGTCGATCGAGGCGATCATGTTGAGCATGACCCAGGGACGTTCCGATCGTTGTCTCTCCTCGCCGAGAACGAGATCCAGGGGGTTGATGTCTTTGGACTCGGTGCCCAGCAGGTTGATCATCGAAGGGAAACTAATCGAGCCCCGACATATAGGGTTCGGGGCTCGATGCCGATCGGGTACGGGAACGGCTATCCGGCAGGCGTCTCCTCCTCAACCAGGCCGACGAGGTTACCGGCCGGATCGTGGAACAAAGCGAACGTCACCGTCCCAGGGATCTCGGTGCGGGGAAGGACAGTGCTTCCTCCATTGGCTTCGATCTTCCCCAGGCTCTCCTCGATGGCCTCGACCTGGACGTAGAACGTGCTGTAGGCAGGCATCTGCTCGTTGCCCTGCCCGACGGCCC
>CAXMPS010000331.1:0-3349 GCA_964194995.1 uncultured Gammaproteobacteria bacterium
CCACACAGGGTCGTTCTCCATATGCGATATGTAATCGAAGACCACCTCCATCGGCCGGTCGATGACAATCTCAGATGTCGATGAAAACATGGCTCCTCCCGAAAACTCGATACCGCTGACCGCCTCTCGACCGCGCCATCCAGACAGTCACTG
The DNA here is from genome assembly GCA_964194995.1 of uncultured Gammaproteobacteria bacterium. Classification (GTDB taxonomy): domain Bacteria; phylum Actinomycetota; class Acidimicrobiia; order Spongiisociales; family ZC4RG35; genus JACZUI01. The sequence goes on from CAXMPS010000331.1 coordinate 154, forward strand.
GAGGCACAACCATCACAGCGAGCCCAATACTCCCACCAGAAATGCGCGGTAGCGATCTACTCCCACCAAAGGACGGCTCCCAGCCCCGGTCAGCTAGCGCATATGTGCCGATATGCGCTACCTGCGGAGCGCTGCTACCTCAGTATCCGTGGGCTTCTTCTCATCGCTCTGGCCATGGTCGAGGGTCTCGGGTGCGTAGGCAAACTGTGAGAGACAGGAACATCTGACTGAGACCGGCTCGGTTCAGGCTGATTGAGGCCAACAGTTCGTCAAAGATGTTCTCCAAGGGTGGAGCTTCCTGCGACACCGAACCTGACCGGCACCCTTATTCGCTAAACCCAAGTTCCGCGAGTACGCCAGCGGCGATGCGGTACAGCTCATGAGTTGGGGGCACGAGCCCTAGCACGATGTGGAGCTCGACTACGGCCTCGTCGGTCTCCCCTAACGCGTCCAGACTGGTTGCTCGATAGATGTGGGCGTGCGCGACGATGTTGGTGTCTGGTGACAGGTTGATCGCCTCGGTGGCATCGACAATCGACTCCTCTGGCCTCCCCATCAGGTGGAGGGCGATAGACCGGTTCAGGTACGCGAATGCGAGGTCTTCGGGGGCGTCTGGCTCAAGGTCGATCGCCTCGGTGGCATCGGCAAGCGCCTCTTCGGCCCGGCCGAGCTCATTGAGGGCAAGGGACCGGGCCGCGTATGAGTTTGCGAGAAGGTTGCTATTGAAGGATTGAAGGTCAATCGACGCGGTGGCATCACTGACTGCATCCTCGAACCGTCCCAGCGCGCTGTAAGCGAGAGACCGGTTCAAGTGAGCCCATGCGAGGATCTCAGTGGCGGCTGGTTGGAGGTTGATCGCCACGGTGGCATCGGCAATCGAGTCCTCGCGACGCCCCAGCCTGCGTAGTGCGAAGGACCGGCTCGCGTAGGCCTCGGCGAGGATCTGCAGGTCGCTTGGTTCGAGGTCGATTGCCGCAGTGGCGTCGGCAATCGCCTCCTCTGCCCGCCCCAACTGGTTGAGAGCCTGCGACCGGTTCACGTAGGCCAATGCGAGGGTCCCAACATCACTCGGTTCGAGGTCGATGACTTGGTCAAAAGCGGTGACCGCGTCTGCCCAACGGCCCGATTCGAGCATCGCTACCCCGTCCGTTGCGGCCCCATCATCCGGGTCGTCAACGACCTGGTCAGGAATGGACAGGGCTTGCGTCTCACGGCCTCCGCCGCTGCAGGCCGATGCCACGAGAGCAAAGACGACCAGCATGGCACCAACGTTGCGACACATGATTCGAGCCTATCCCCCTTGCCGCGGCCGGGGTAGTCCGAGGAAATGACACTCCGCCGCCACCCGATCTCAGCCAGCGCTTAGCCGGCAATGTGCGCTGGCGGACTCCGGAGTCGAGCTAGCGCATATGTGCCGATATGCGCTACCTGAGTGGCTGTCTTGGCCCGGATATGCGTGGCGTCGGCGTAATCGAGATGTTGCCGGTGCGTCAGTCGGCGTCGTCGCCACCAGGAGTGAGGTCGGTGACGGCTTCGTAGGTGGTGGAAGAAGGAGGGCCCGTCGAATCTGTCTCACCCCACCCCTAGCGTGTACGGTTCATCACTCGAGGAGATCCCCGTGCCCGTCTTCACTCGCCAGCAGACCATCGATGCCCCGATCGAAAAGGTGTTTGCCACGGTCTCGAATCTGGAGACGTTCGAGGAGTGGAATCCCACCATCAGAACCGCCAGGAGGCTCGACGAGGGAGAGATCGGTGAAGGCTCACAGTTCGAGTTCCAGATCCGCGGAGTAGGTCGGACGGTGCAGCGGCTGGAGGAGTTCGAGAAGAACCAGCAGGTTCGGCTGGTGCCTCAGAACGGCCCCGTGGCCGGTGGACACCGCTTTGTGATGACCAGCGAAGGCGGCGGCACCAGGATCGACCACGAGCTTGAGATGCGCCCAAATGGGTTCTTCAAGCTCTTCAGTCCAGTGATGTCGAAGATGGGTGAGAAGAATCTGCGGGACACAGCCGACGCACTGCAGGAATATCTAGAGACGTAGCCGCGGCCACGACTGTGCGGCCACCCATTATCGCCGGGCGTCGGTCAGTCGTTTACCGCGGATGAGACCGTCCCCACAGCTACACCCCCCACGCATATGTGCGGATATGGGCGGGTTCTCAACTCTGTGTAGCGACCCATCACAGGCCGATGCTCCTCGCTCATCGACGCGGCTTGGTCGCTAGGGTCGGTACGAGATGAGATCCAAATAGAGGTCTCGCTGGTCAAACCGCACAAGGGAGGTCCTATGTCAGACCAAGCCAACGTGGAATTGGTAAACGCCTGGTTCGCTGCTCTTGGAAGCGGCGATACGCATGCAGCGGTAAACCTCATGTCGGACGACGTGGTGTGGCATACCGGCGGTCGCGGCCGGTTCGCAGGCGATGTCGAAGGCAAAGAGGCCATCGTTGACTCCCTGGATCGTTTCGGCGCTGCGATCGACTCGATCACCGATGAACTACATGCTGTCCTCGCTGACGAAGAGCACGCTGTTGCACTCAATAACTCAACGGTGACCAGAGGAGACGAGACTCTCAATCAGAGCAACATCTTCGTGTTCCATATTGCAGACGGACGGATCACCGAAGTGTGGCTCAGCTTCCGGTACCCATACGAGAACGACGAGTTCTTCCCCGCCTGAGTCGTTTCGTCGTGTCTCCGTCGGCTGAGTTGGGGAGTCACAAGCACTAGCAACCAATGCAGATACCGGCCGCGGCTAGCGCATAACCGGCAATATGCGCTGGCACCTCTGGCTAGGCCTTAGAGAACGTGTCACCCGGGAGGCGATGCAGACACGCGATCCCCAGACTCGAGAGCAGATCCAACATGTCCTGCGCCGGCACCGTCGGGAGCAAAACCGCAAGCGAATCGGAGAAGACAAGCTCGAATCGCCCAGCTGGTGTCACAGCCGACGTCTATGTTGGGATTCATGACGTACTACTTCCCCGGCAACGGACCCGCCTCGTGGAAGCAGCTTCTCGCGGATCCTGAGAAACAGTGGAAGGTCGGCAAGTCAGCAAGGACGCTCGCCAACTGTTGGGAAGCCTCCGACGGCTTTCCACCCGACGTCTCGGCTGTACTCAATGCCTCGGGATACGAACAACTCTCGAACCTTGCGTTCGTGGCCGGGTTCCCCGAACACAAGGTCAAACTTCCG
>CAXMPS010000332.1:0-8991 GCA_964194995.1 uncultured Gammaproteobacteria bacterium
CGTCATGGGAGAAGGGGCATGGTTGGCGGCCGGCGCGGTGCTCCCCGAAGGCAAGAATGTGCCGCCTTGGACACTGGCGGTTGGGATACCGGCAAGACCGATCAGAGACCTGACCGAGGCCGAAATCAAGAACGCCAACGATGGTGTCGACCACTATTTAGAGCTGGCCGCCGCTTATCGCGAAATCTTTCTGTATCCGACGTAGATGGGAGTCAGCTCCGTGTTGGCGGAGCCCTACCATGGGATTGTGCCTGAGGACGCAGCAGTTCCGCTATTGGACGGACCCCGCGAGGCCTGCGGGGTCTTTGCTGCATACACGCCAAACCAGCGGGTCGCCAACATCATCTACTTCGGGCTGTTTGCGCTGCAGCATCGAGGCCAGGAGTCGGCAGGGATAGCTACCTCCGATGGCGAAACTGTCACCGTCTTCAAGAATCTCGGGCTCGTCGCCCAGGTCTTCGATGAGTCATCCCTCGCCGGACTAGACGGTCACATCGGAATCGGGCATGCCCGTTACTCCACGACCGGATCCAACAACTGGGCCAACGCTCAGCCGACCCACCGCCAGATCGGCAATACGTCGATCGCCCTTGGTCACAACGGAAACCTGACCAACACCCGGAGGTTGGCCGCCGACCTCGGTGTGAATGTTGCCACGACCGACTCGGACCTGATGACAGAGGGGATCGCCAACGAAGTCAACGACGAGCGTTCCGACTCCCGAGGTCTGGAGATGGCCCTGATGAAGGTCGCTCCTACCTGGCATGGCGCCTTCTCCCTGGTAATCATGGACCAAGGCAGGATCGTTGGCCTTCGCGACCCGAACGGCTTCAGACCCCTGTGTCTCGGATCGCTGGCGGACGGCGGATGGGTGCTCGCGTCGGAGACGGCGGCCTTGGATTTGGTCGGGGCGCGGTTCGTCCGAGAGATCGCTGCCGGGGAAATGGTCGTGATCGACGCTGCGGGCGTCCGCAGCTTTTACCCGTTCGACAATGTGCAGCCCGGGCTCTGCCTGTTCGAATTCGTTTACTTCGCCCGACCGGATAGCCAGATGTATGGCCGCAACATCCATGGCGCCCGTCATGAGATGGGCAGAATCCTCTCCGAACAGCATCCAGCTGACGCCGACGTCGTCGTGCCCATCCCAGAATCGGGTATCCCGGCCGCCCAAGGTTTCTCGGCCGCGAGCGGAATCCCATATGTCGATGGATTGGTCAAGAACAGGTACGTGGGGCGCACCTTCATCGAGCCGAATCAAATGCTCCGTGACCAGGGGATTCGCCTCAAGCTCAACCCGATCGTGGAGAATCTCTCCGGCAAACGGGTAGTCATGGTCGATGATTCGATCGTCCGTGGCACGACAACCCGCCAGTTGGTCAAGATGGCCCGCGACGCCGGAGCGGTTGAGGTCCATCTGAGGGTTTCGTCCCCGCCGTATCGCTGGCCGTGCTTCTACGGGATGGACACGGGGGATCGATCGACACTAATTGCGGCGCAGATGGAGGTCGAGGAGATCCGCGAGCACCTAGACGCCGACTCTCTCGGCTATCTGTCGTTGGATGGCCTGCTCGAAGCCACCGGCGTGGCCGACGCCGGATTCTGCACGGCATGCCTCTCCGGTGAGTACCCGACTGACACCCCCGAGACAACCGACAAGTTTCAGCTCGAGCGCTCCTGATATGACGTCGTATCGGGCTGCCGGAGTCGATTTGGACGGCGCCGAGAGCCACATTGAGAGCATCGCGGACGCGGTGACCAGCAGCTGGTCGGAATCAGTGATCGGGGGCTTCGGGGGCTTTGCGGCCGGCGTGACGATCCCCGCCGGATATTCCGACCCCGTGTTGATGATGAGCACCGACGGGGTGGGAACCAAGCTCGAAATCGCCAGAATCGCCAACAGCTGGGCCGGCGTCGGAGATGATCTGGTGGCGATGTCCGTCGATGACCTCGCGGCGGTCGGGGCTCAGCCCATCGGGTTTGTCGACTACATGGCGGTCGGATCTCTCCAACCCGAAAGAGACTCAGCCATTGTCGAGTCGATAGCACGGGCCTGCCAGACCGCCGGATGCCCCTTGCTTGGAGGCGAGACCGCAGAACACCCCGACGTAATGGCCCCGGACGCGGTCGATCTTGCCGGAACAGTCATGGGAATCGTGGAAAAGGGGTCGGAGTTGACGCCGGCAAGCGTCACGCCGGGACATCTGGTTGTGGGATTGGCCTCGTCCAACCTCAGGTCCAACGGGTTTTCCCTCGTTCGCGCCGTGCTGGGGCCATTCGTCAGCGACATGGCGGAAACACTATTGGCCCCCTCCGTGATCTACTCCCCTGCCGTCTTGGAAGCCGTGCGCACCGGAGCGGTGGCCGCTGCTGCCCACATCACCGGTGGCGGTATCCCGGGGAATCTGGTTCGGGCAATACCTGACGGTTTGGGCGCACAAATCGATACCGCGGCATGGCATCGGCCTGAGATTTTCGATGTGATCGCGAAGGCCGGTGTGGCCGGAAACGATATGTACACCACCTTCAACATGGGCATCGGTTTCACGCTCATCGTCAATCCTTCCGGCGTCGACGAGGTGATCCGAGCGACACAGCAACACTCCCCGACCGTTATCGGAACTGTCACCACCGAGCCGGGAGTGCGTCTGAGATGAGCTTCGCCGACGCGACAGCAGTTGAACGAGTCAATGAGCGAGCCTGGATCGGGCACATCGCCCCTGATTGGAGCATCTTCGAGAATGCCAACGGCGGGTATCTCATGGCGATGGTCGCCAGGGCGATGTCAGAGTCGGCCGATAACCGGCTTCCGGCCTCGTTGACGGCACACTTCACCCGCCCCGGCAGGCCAGGTCCGGTGGCGATTGACGTCGAGACTCTCAAGTCAGGACGGAATTTCTCAACAGTGAGAGCGAACGTTTCGACCGACGACAGATTGATACTTTCCGCACTCGGATCCTTCTCTGATGGAGGCCGCGATCCCAGGCCCTCGACCTTTGTCGACGGCGCGGCCCCCGACCTTCCCGCTCCCAGCGAATGCGTGCTGATGGTGCCTTCCGCCACCGGACCGCTCCCTCCCCCGCTGATGGGCAAGGTCGAGGAGCGATTGCATCCGGATGACGCTGCGGCGCTGGAGGGCGATAGAACTGGTGTCGCTCGCGTTCGCGGCTGGATCCGACTCAAAGACGAGGAGCCCCTCGACACCTTTGCTCTCCTGATGGCCGCCGACGCATTCCCGCCGGCTGTGTTCAACACCAACATTCCATTGGCGTGGACCCCAACGCTGGAGCTGACCACCCATGTTCGAGGCACTGAGGTGGGCGGCTGGCTCCGCTGCCAATTCAGCACACGATTCGTCACCGGTGGCTATCTCGAAGAGGACGGAGAGGTCTGGGATGCGGACGGCAGCCTTCTGGCACAATCCCGACAGCTGGCACTGGTGCCCTCAGGATGAGATTTCGGCCTCGACCACAGCATCGATCTCAACGACCAAGCTTTCCTTCCTCGAATCATCGAGAAAGGACGATGTCACAGAGTTTCTCGCAAGCTGGGCCAGCTCGATGTCGGTGATCTCGAGGGAGTCCTGAACTCCGGCATAGTTGGCTCCTACATAGCCACCGAAGTAGGGAGGATCATCGGAGTGGAGCGAGATATTGAGACCGTGTTCGATCATGGCGGGAAGAGGATGATCCTCCAGGGTATCCACCCCTCGGAGAGCCACCCTCGAAAGCGGGCACACCGTAAGAGGGACTTCTTCGCGGGTGAGCCGTTCCACCAGATCGGGATCCTCGAGACTGTTGTCTCCGTGGTCGATTCGCTCGGCTCCCAGGATGTCCAAGGCGCCTACTACATACTCGGGAGGCCCCTCTTCCCCGGCGTGGGCAACGGCGCGGAGGCCAAGACCACGGGCTATGTCATAGGCCCTTTCGAATAGCTCTGGGGGACGACCCTTTTCCGACGAGTCCAAACCCACCGCGACGACGCCTTGAAGATGCGGTTCGGCTTCATGGATCGTCCTGACGGCATCGGCGCCGCTGAGGTGCCTCAAGAAGCACAGAATGAGATCGGCGCTCAGCCCATGGCTGGATTGAGCATCGGCTATACCGGCACGCAACCCCTCCATGAACACTTCGAACCCGATGCCTCGCTCGGTATGGGTCTGTGGATCAAAGAAGATCTCGGCGTGTCTCACCCCGTCGGCGGCGGCGCGCCCGAGATAGGCCGACATCAGGAGATAGAAGTCTTCCGGTGTCCGGAGGACCGCCGCGCCTTGGTAGTAGATGTCGAGAAACGACTGGAGATCGGTGAAGCGATAGGCCGCCTCCACCTCCTGAAGGCTCCCGAACGGAAGTTCGTGTCCATTTCGCTTCGCCAAATCAAGCATCATCTCGGGCTCGAGCGTTCCTTCGATGTGAACATGCAGCTCGGCCTTGGGCAACCGACTTATGAAATCAGTCACGACGAGCCTTTGTGTGACTCAAAAAGAGTGCTCGAGACACAGAAACACTCACAGAATCGCAATGTCTTGGGGTCGGACCGGAATCCGATCGATGGGTCGTCCGGTTGCATTTCGTACCGCGGCTGCAACCGCCGCTGCGGAAGAGATGGTGGGCGGCTCGCCAACGCCTTTTGCGCCGTAGGGCCCCCACGAGCCTTCCTTTTCGATCAACAGCGCCTCCACGTCCGGCGCGTCGAGGATCGTTGGCAGCAGGTAGTCGGTGAAGTTTGGGTTGCGAATGACTCCATCCTCCACGATCAGCTCTTCCATGATCGCCAGACCAACTCCCTGCATGATGCCGCCCTCGATCTGACCCCTTACCGATTGTGGGTTGAGTGCTTTTCCCACGTCCTGGGCGGTGTCGACCCGAACCACTCGAATCAATCCCAATTCAGGATCGACATCGACCACCGCCCGGTGACCGGCCACCGCGAAGTCGGCGTGAACCACTCCCTGGCCGTCTTCATCCGGCTCGGTCGTCGCCGGGTGCCGGAATGTCACCGTCTCCTCCCATGATCCCTCGGTGATCTCGCCCATGGGAACAACGAGACTGCCTTCGCTCCAGACGCCGTCGTCATCGAGATCGTCACCGTTGAAGGCATCGAGAATCCGAGCTCTCAGCCGGGTGGCGGCCTCGAGGGTGGCACCGCCCGAGAGTTGGGTCTGTCTTGACGCCGAGGTCGACCCGGCCTCATCGATCTTCGATGTGTCGACACTTTGAACGGTGGCCCGGGAAACACCCAGCGCCGAACGCGCGATCTGGGCGAGGACAGTGAACAGACCTTGGCCAACCTCGATGGCCGCCGTCTCCACAGTCGCACCCTCTGCAGTCAGACGCACCCGTGCCTGGGCATAGTCGTCGAAGCCCTCACTGAACCCGAGGTTCTTGATGCCGACGGCATAGCCCACGCCCCGGTTGACATCGGTCGGCTCTGTGGTGAGCCCGGTACCGCCGGGCAACGACAGCGGGGAATCCGAGATCGTGTCGTCGGGCATAGGCATCGCTATCAGGGATTCGATGATCTCGGCTATTGGGAGTGGGGTCTCGATGATCTGGCCGGTGGTGGGCATCGGGTCGCCGGTTGCAAGGGCATTTCGCTGCCGCAGGTCGAGTGGATCCATATCGAGCTGCTCGGCCAGCCGATCCATCTGCGTCTCATGCGCGAAACACACCTGGACCGCCCCGAACCCACGCATCGCACCACACGGCGGGTTGTTGGTCCTCGATCCGATCCCGTCGACAGCCACCGAATCGCACTTATAGGGCCCCACCGCGAAGTAGCAGGCATTGGCTAGAACGGCTCCCGTCGTCGATGCGTAAGCGCCGCCGTCGACAATCACCTTCGCCTCGACACGGAGGAGATTGCCGTTTCTATCGGCATGATGGCGATACCACAGCCGGGCCGGATGGCGGTGCACGTGACCTGTGAACGACTCGGAACGGTGATAGACCATCTTCACCGGCTTGCTGGTGTGAAGCGCGAGCAAGCACAGATGAATGTGGAGATTGACGTCTTCGCGGGCGCCGAACGCACCGCCGATTCCCGTGGGATGGGACCGAACCTGATCTGAGGTCAGACCCAACGAGGCGACGACCTGTTCGTGGTCGGCATGGACGAACTGGCTTGTGGCGTAGAGGTCGATGCCCCCGTGCCCGTCGGGAACGGCAAGACCGGCCTCGGTTCCGAGTGGAGCCTGATCTTGCATACCCACCTCGTAGTAGCCCTCGACGATGACATCGCCTGTGACGTCCTGGTCGCCTCGGCGGATGCTCATGCGACGAAACGTCTCGTTACGGCGATCGGCTTCCTCGGGGTCGACCTGGGGATCGAGAACTTCATACTCGACGACAACGGCGGCCGCCGCCCGTCGTGCGGTGTCCTGGTCTTCAGCTGCAACCACCACGACCGGCTCACCCCAGTAGTTCACGTAATCGCCTGCCAGGACCGGCTGGTCGAGTTGCTCGAGCCCGAAGGTTCCCCTTCCTGGCACATCATCTGCGGTGAGAACCGCATGAACACCGCCGACGGCGAGAGCAGGAGCCAGGTCAATTGAGAGGACACGGGCGTAGGCATGGGGGCTCCTGACGGTGGCTCCCCAAAGCATCTCGGCTGCGGTCAGGTCCTGGGCGTACTCGAACTCGCCCTTCAGCTTCGGGATCCCATCGGGTCGGAGTGTCGAGTCTCCGATCAGACCGTCGGTTCGGCCAACCCGGCGCTCGGTCCTCGTGGTCATCGGCGTTCTCCGGCCACGGATTCGAGGGCGCGGACTATCGCGCCGTAGCCGGTGCATCTGCAAATATTGCCGGCTACGGCTTCTTTGATCTGGTCGGTGGTAGGTGTCGGGTGTCGGTCAAACAAGTCGGCCGCGGCTACGACGATCCCGGGGGTGCAGAAACCACACTGAACTGCTCCAGCCTCGTGCATCGCGACCTGCACCGCATGGAGAGTCCCCCCAGCTGCGACTGCCTCGGCCGTCCTCACCACCGAGCCCTCGGCATCCACAGCCATGACCAGACAGGAGCACACCAATGCGCCGTCAAGCAAGACTGAACACGAACCGCATTCGCCCTGTTCACAGGCACTCTTGGAGCCTGGCAGCTCCAGCTGATCACGAAGAACGTCGAGCAAGCTCACCGGGGTCGTAACCCGCGCTGTCACGTCCTCACCGTTGACGATGAATGAAACGATCACTGCAGACACCGCGCCAACAAGCGCCGGGCGAGCACGCCGGCCGCATGCCTTCGGTACTCGGCCGTGGATCGATGGTCGGTGATCGGGCTGACTTCGGCCGATACCAATCGGGCAAACTCGGCAAGGTCGGACTCGGAGGGCCGAGCAACAGCCGAGATCATCTCCTCGGACCGTCGGGCGCGCATGGGTGTGGGGGCCACCGATCCCAATGCCACTCGGGTTAGACCGTCCGACGCCCGGGTCACGACGCAACAAACAGTGGCGATCACCATCGCGTTGCGCACACCGACTTTGCCAAAGGCCTGTCTGTCGGGGAGATCCTCGGGCAGACCCACGCCTGTGACCAGTTCATCTGCTTCGAGAGCCGTCTTCTTCACGCCCAGGAAGAACTCATCCCATTGGATGGAGCGTGACCCGGTTGCAGATCTCACCTCGATCGACGCGTCGACAGCCGCGAGAAACGGCAGACCATCACCGGCGGGGCTGGCTGTCGCCACGTTTCCGCCAATCGTGCCGGCGTTGCGGATCTGAGGTGAGCCGACAGTCCTCGCCGCTTGCGCGAGCGCCTTTGGGCCCTCGAGCTCAATCCTCCGCCAGGTAACACCCGCTCCGATTGTCGAACCATCCCACTCGGCCAGCTCATCGACTCGTCTGAGGGCAACGATGTGGTCCGGGCGCCGATGACCGAAGTTCACCTCGACCATCAGATCGGTGCCTCCGGCAAGAGGGACAGCACCGTCCGATAGGGCCGAGACGGCTTCACCGATCGTCGTCGGGTAATGAGTGTCCACGAACTAGAAACTACCCAACCAGTGTCCTGCTGAGAGCGTTGTGCTCCGAAACGAGGGCCTCGAGATCGACACCGACCAACTGACGATCCTCGACGAGGCGACGACCCCCCACCCAGGAGTGATCGATCTGAACCGGACCGCACATAACGGCAGCAGCAATTGGGTCGTGGCCGGCGCCCGCCATTTCGATTCGATTCATGTCAATGGCCACCAGATCGGCGGCAAAGCCAGGTGCCAGCTTCCCGATGTCATCCCGACCCAGGACCTGTGCACCGCCGACCGTCGCCAGCTCGAGGGCTTGACGTGGAGTCATCTGGTCGCCTCGGCCGATCCCGGGCGACACCGCCAGCCGACCGAGCAACAATGCCTGCCTGACTTCGTTGAGAAGATGAGAGCCGTCGTTCGACGCCGAACCGTCTACCCCCAGTCCGACCTTGACGCCATGCCTGAGATACTCCGTGATCGGTGCGAGCCCGCTGGACAGCCTCATATTCGATGTGGGGCAGTGAGCCACGCCGGTTCCTGAAGCGGCCATTCGAGCGACCTCGTCGTCGGCCACGTGGACCGCATGGGCATACCAAACGTCTGAGCCCGTCCAGTCCAGGCTCTCCATGTACTCCACCGGTCGCATCCCAAATCTCTCGAGACAGAACTCTTCCTCGTCTGCCGCCTCGGCCAGGTGGGTGTGCATGGCGACGCCCAGCTCCCTCGCCAGCTCCGCCGTGTCCCGCATGAGATCGCTGGTGACCGAGAAAGGCGAGCAAGGCGCGAGGACAATTCGGGTCATCGATCCAGGATCGGCGTTGTGGTGGTTGGCGACGGCGCGAGCCGAATCGGCGAGAATCTCCTCCTCGGTCTCGACCACGGAATCAGGGGGAAGACCTCCATCAGACTCGCCGAGGCTCATCGAGCCGCGCGATATGTGGAACCTGATGTTGAGCCCGGCGGCACCCTCGACCTGGTCATCGATGTTGGAGCCATTTGGCCACAGGTAGTGATGGTCAAAGGCAGT
>CAXMPS010000333.1:0-3058 GCA_964194995.1 uncultured Gammaproteobacteria bacterium
ACCGAGCCGGCCGGGACCAGATGCCCCACCACGACACCGGCGTCTAACAACTCCAAATTCGGATCACTGTTGCCCTGCATACCCGCAGTCTCGCCAACCCGCCATCAAAACGCGAGCACTACCACCAGGATTAATCAGCAGACTCCTAGCCGGAGTCGCTGTTTGTGTTTAGGTCAACGCCGTATCAGACGGCCGGCCTTCTTGCGTGCAACGGCACCGCCGTGACGGCCGCGGCGAGCCAACCCGGCAGCATCAGCTACATCGTGTAGATGATTGTGTCCTCGGGTGGTGCTGTAAACAGGTCCTGCGCGTCATCGATGAGTTTCACATAGCCGGCGTCTGACTGAGCAAAGCCAATCGCCTGTTCGACGTGCGCCATGTTCTCGTAATCGGAGTGCCAATGGAGGGTGCCCAGAGTCCCCCCGACTTGGACGCCCCATGTAACGGCGACCCCGAAGTTTTCCTTCCAGTATTCAGAGATCGTGGCGGCAAACTCCACCGCCTCGTTCCGTTTACCACGCTCGATGGTTGCTGTTCTGGCAAGGCGTACGCCCATGGTTTCCTCCCTCGCTGGAACCAAGTACAAACCTACCCGGTCTTGCTGGAGCTTGCCGGTGAGAGTCTTCCTACCCCCCCCCGCCCATATCGGCACATATGCGCTAGCGGGAATCTTCAGGTGACGGATGGTCTCAACGGTGGTCTAGTGACTTCGCGCTATGTCGCGGGCTATTTGCTGGCTCCGGTTCAAGACTCGGCACCGGTTTCGCCGATACGGGTAGAGCGGGTCAAGCCAGGAAGCAAGAGGGAGCCAAGATGAGAACTCGGATCATTGCTGTTATCGCCGTGTTCGGTGTCTTGTTGACTGCCGGTATCGCTAGCGCCAACGGCGACGACACCGACATCGCTAACCCCAACGGCGACGACACCGACTCGAGGGTCGACACCCTGTTCACCTACGGCTACGACGCCGAGACTCAGCTCTTCTTCGCCAACACTCATGCCACCGATGCAACTCAGCTCGATTGCACCCTGACCGGTACGTTCAGCGCCGTCTACGAATACCCCGACAAGGACGACGAGGAGGGTGTCGTCGTCGTGGATCAACTCAGCGACGGCTCTGGCCCCGTGATGTTCAACCCGACCGGCTATGACCTGGCCGAAGAGATCAAAGCCGCAACCGAGAGCACCCCATATGACGCTGGGGGTGAGTGTGGGATCTCTGGCGTGACGGTCGGCAGTCAAGGTCACATCAACCACGGCCAGTTCATGAAACTGTTCAAAGAACTCATCGACATGCGCGGCCGGGGCTGCCTGAACCGCACACTGGCACAGTCTGATCTCGGTAAGGACTACCAGCAGGTCAAGACCGAGGACTTCACCGATCCGGTGATCGGCTCCGACGGCACCATCGACTTCGCAACAGTCGCCGCCGACTGTTACCACGGCAACCGAGACAAAACCGAGGATCATCCAGGCCGGGGACACGTGAAGGACGACACAGCCACCGCCACCAATGACAACGGTCCTGGTCGTCCCGACTCGCCGGGGAACTCGGATAACGCCGCCGGCCGCAACAAGAACAAGTAAGCCCGGCGCTCGTCCCCTAACCAGCCGACGACCGCAGAAACGATGCTGAGCGTGCCATGTGTTGGCGCTCGTTCCAGGTGTCGAAGCCCCGACGCACCGCTGGCTCTCCCTGATCAGATAGTCCGCGTATAACCCGCGATCGACATCGTCACGATGGTGACCGATGAGTCGCAATGGTCATTCGGATTGCCTGAAAGAGCTGGTGCTCCTGGGAATGGCGGCGCTAACCGTTAGCCTGATCATCCCTGATAAGGATGAGGTCCCTGGTTCAAATCCAGGCAGGCCCACCGGAGAGATCCTTTGGCATGTACGGAAAAGGTAGACGTGCCAAGGGGTTCTGCTTATTCCGACCCGCTCCCGCAGTGTCGTTGGGTTTCGTCTGTTTTCTCCTGTTTTCCGGTGTCATGTGGACACTTTGTGGACACCCCCACACGCGGCCCAACCTTCCTCGAGCGTCGCGCCCTCCTCACCCCATTCACAAAGGCAACCCTCGCAGTCTCTGGTCTCGCTAGTGGCGCATCGTGAAACACCGCGCGTGACTAAGCGTTACTTTCGAGAATCGAGAATCTGTGAATGCGAAGCAGCGGCGTTTTGCCGAGGAGTATTCGATCGACCATAACGCCACTGCTTCGGCAGTCCGGGCGGGGTATGCGGAGTCGCGGGCGAAGCAGACCGGATATGACTTGTTGGCGAAGCCGGATGTGGCGGCGGTGGTGGCGAAGTTGGATCGCGAGAAGGCTGACGCCTTGGGCCTCGAGGCCGAGGATGCGCTGGCGGAAGTGATGGGGTTGCTGGCGGCGGGGAAGGTGCTGCAGCCGAAGATGTGGAAGGGGGAACCGGTGAGGTATGTCGGGGAGGACGGCGAGACCCATACCGCGGTGGAATTTGTCTCCGGGGCTGTCGCGATCCGAGCCGCGGAACTGCTGTTCAAGAAAGCCGGCTTCGATGTCTCGCGGACCGCGGTGGAGCACCAAGGGGACGTCATCTACACGCTGCACCTGGACCGTGACTTGTCGGAGGAGGACACGTGACGATCGGGCCGCACTGGTGCGAGGCGCGCCTTGTCACCCTGGACGGCGACCTCGTTGAGTACGACGAGGCACCGTCCGAGTGTCGTGCAAGCTGGTTCCACTTTCGTCGAGACGACCGGTCACCCCTCGACACACGCTCTCAGCTACTCAAGCGAGCCAAAGGCCAGCGCTCACGGGTGATGAGGACCGATTCGCATCAAATGATTGGGGATGGGCGCCAGACCGGTGGCTTCGACCTCGTCGAGGAAGGGGCCGGCGGTTTCATACGAGCCGTCAATGAGGGCGTCGGCCTGGGAGAAATCGTGTGAAGGAACGTTGAGCGGGCACGGCGGCGGCAGCACCACGAGGTTCGTCTGCTCCCGCAAGTGCCCGCCTTCCACCACGAACCGTCCGGTGACCAGGAAGCTCATCGAATGCAGCAACATCGGGATGGCGCCCCT
>CAXMPS010000334.1:0-1373 GCA_964194995.1 uncultured Gammaproteobacteria bacterium
CTACCAGATGGCAACAGCGCCGAGGCCGTCCGATTGGCGCTCTCGACGACCGTGCAGCGTCTCCCCGAACACCTATGGGAATCGTTGACGTGGGATCAGGGCAAAGAAATGGCTCAACACGCCCAGTTCAGTATCGACACCGGCATCCAAGTGTTCTTCTGTGACCCCAAGTCGCCATGGCAGCGAGGATCGAACGAAAACACCAACGGACTACTCCGCCAATACTTTCCCAAAGGCACCGACATGAGCCAGCTCACCCAGGCTGACCTCGACAAGGCTGCACACTCGCTCAACGGCAGGCCTCGACAGACCCTCGACGGGATGACACCATCAGACAAACTCGCCGAAGCGTTGCAATGACCACCTGAATTCACAGCCGATATGGGCGGGTCGGGCTGTGTGTCCGGTCCTTCCTTTGGAGGAATGCAAGCCCCCCAGGTCCCGTGCTCGGAGAGTATGGTCGGAAGGAAGGCGACCTGATCTGAGAGTGCGATGCGTGACGACGAGCGTCTCGATACGGGGGCGCCAGCCAAGGCGGGGCCAATTGGCATCTCGGTGCGCGTTCTTTGGCTGGCCCTGATCCTCTTTGGCCTATACAGCATCATCTTCGACTGGCCGACGAACGCCCGCGGCGGCGGCCTTTTGGTGGCGACCGGCTTCACTCTTCTTATGTTCTCGGAAGTGTTCAACTTAGTGTTCAGACGGAACTGGGGATACCGGCCTGTCCAGGTGCTGATCGCCCTCGCTGTGGTGGCGCTGGTCGTGGACCTACTCGTGTATGGAGAGGTTTTGGGCGGCGCCATTGATCTTGCTGCAATGGTCTGCTGTCCTGTTCGTGTACGGTTTTCTGGTCGTCTCCTTCGTTGTGGGGATAGCTATAC
The DNA here is from genome assembly GCA_964194995.1 of uncultured Gammaproteobacteria bacterium. Taxonomy (GTDB): domain Bacteria; phylum Actinomycetota; class Acidimicrobiia; order Spongiisociales; family ZC4RG35; genus JACZUI01. The sequence goes on from CAXMPS010000334.1 coordinate 882, forward strand.
GACTTCGTGGCTGTGAACTAAGCGCCTTGCCTGTTCTCGCCGCCAGAATGCGCGGTGACGACTACGACATATCGCCGTGCATTCTGGGCCTGCACCGAGTCGATGAGTGGGAGGATCGGCGGAAAGGCCGAGTCAAAGGGCTAGACCAGTAAAGAGCCACCTCCGTCCTTTCCGAGAGCACACCCTCGCCGACATCGCAACCTTCATCCACACACACTCGTCCACGTAGCCCAGCGAGTGAGCTGCACACATCCTGCAAGATGCGCTCCCTCGTCCACTCTCGCAGCTAGCCGCATATGTGCCGATATGGGCGGGCGCTTGGTCGTGAGTCGTCATGGTTCTTCTTTCCAAGGGTGTAACGCTGCTCGGCGCTCGTATGCTGAGCAGATGAACATTGAAGACTTTGAGGTCGGCAGGGACTACCGGCTCACGGTTCGAATACGCGGCGCTGATGAGGAGACGGTTACGGGAAGAGTGGTCGGCTACTCGTCG
>CAXMPS010000335.1:0-5910 GCA_964194995.1 uncultured Gammaproteobacteria bacterium
TCGTCTCGGGTGGGGTGCAGGAAAGCCTCCCCTACGGCGAGGCGAACAACCCGTTTCGAGATGTCAGAGGTGTTGTCGCAAGCATCGGCGTCGATTCTACCGCTCGGCGCCTGGATGTCTCCAGGCGCTAGCAGCCGACCCGGCCCCGAAAGACGTCGGCGCTTCTGAGGCCCGCCAAGGGAACCGCTACTTGTATTTGATGGCCAGGTAGATCCCGGCGACGCCGTCGAGGATCAACAACAGGGCGAAGAGCGTGACCAAGAGCTCAGTGGTGAACTGTCCGTTGAGCAGAACCAACAGCCCGATGGCGAAGCTGACCAACCCAAACACGGCCGCGCCGAACCCCCCGCCCCGGAAGGCACCGACAAGGGCCGATATGCCGATAAGGATCCCGATGATCCCGAGAACCACTCCAATGGCACCCGCGAACAGATCAGCAGCATCGCCCGGGTTGGACAACACGAGGATTCCGGCGATCAATCCGAGGGCGCCGATGGCGAGCTTCCAAACCACGTCCTCCTGGTCGATGAAGACGGCAAACAGCATGAAGGCTCCCTGGATGAGCCACCAGAGACCAAGCACAACCATCAGAAGTGCGACCGCCTCCTCTCGGCGGACCAACAAGATGATCCCAAACACCAGGGCAGTGATCCCGCCCAGAAGGAAGGCGTAATTGATGACGCGTTCGCCGGACGCGGTTTCGGTGGTCATTGGTGCTCCTTGTCTGAACGGAGGCTGTCTTCGGGCTAAGTTAGTGACCGAGGCGGCCATCCCGGTGGATCATCCGGGTAGGTAGCGTCTCTCGGAATGGCTCGAATCCGAAGCTCCCGAGTGGTTCTGCCCGATGGGGTGGGTGCGGCCACCATTCGCTACGAAGACGGCCTGATCGTGGAGATCGAAAGCGGTACCGCTGATAGCGATTATGGCGACTTGGTCGTCATGCCAGGATTGGTGGACTCCCATGTCCACGTCAATGAGCCTGGTCGAACCGAGTGGGAGGGCTTTCGCAGCGCGACCCGGGCTGCGGCTGCTGGTGGCACGACGACCATCGTCGACATGCCGCTCAACTCGATCCCGCCCACAGTCACGAGGTCCGCTCTCGAGGCCAAGCGGCGCGCTGCGCGGGGCAAGCTATCGGTTGATGTTGCCTTCTGGGGAGGTCTCATCCCCGGAAGCTCTGCTGAGCTGGCGGGCCTGGTGGCGGATGGGGTTAGCGGTTTCAAGTCTTTCCTTGTTGATTCGGGCGTGCCGGAGTTTCCGGCGATCGGCGTCGACGAGCTGACTGATGGGCTCCGACGGATGGCCGAACTCGGGGTGCCCTCGCTTCTCCATGCTGAGGACCCGGCCGCACTGCTGCCCGTAGTAGGAGACACCACGGAGTATCAGTCATACCTGGCGTCGAGGCCTGCGGATGCCGAGGCCCGAGCGGTCCAACTGGCTGCCTCCATGGCTGCCGAAACCGGCGCTGCGGTTCATGTCCTCCACGTTTCTTCCAGCGAGGCCGTTGCCGCCCTGGCGAAGGGACCGTCGAATCTGACCGGGGAGACCTGTCCCCACTACCTCTTCTTCTGCGCCGAGGAGATTCCGGACGGCTCAACCCCGTTCAAGTGCGCACCACCAATCAGGAGCGCCGAGCATCGGGACGGGTTGTGGAATGCCTTGGTCGAAGGCGACCTGGCGATGGTCGTATCCGATCATTCACCGGCTCCGGCCAGGATCAAGGCTGTGGACTCGGGAGACTTTGCCGAAGCATGGGGCGGAGTCGGCTCTCTTCAGCTTCGTCTCCAGGCCACCTGGACCGCGGCTCGCGATCGGGGGATCGATATCGAGAGGCTGGGCAACTGGCTGGCACTGGAACCGGCACTCTTGGCGGGTCTGGGCGACCGCAAGGGGAGCATCGAGGTTGGCAAGGAGGCCGACTTCGTGGTCTTCGATCCCGACGGAGCTCTTGTCGTGATCGGCGAGAATCTGGAACATCGCCACCCGATCACGCCATATGAGGGCATACGCCTCAGAGGTTCGATCGTCGAGACCATTCTCAGGGGGCAGACTGTCTATGCGGAGGGTCAGATCGAGGGGGGTTTGGGAAGGATGATGAGAAGAACATGACCGAGCTTGTTGCGTCGGCCGTAGGCGGGCGGATCGTTGAGTGCAATGACGAATTCTTCGCCGAGGCTGCCAACCTTCTCAGCTCTGACTCGCCGGTGTGGAAAGAGGGCGAGTACACCGACCGCGGAAAGTGGATGGACGGGTGGGAGACGAGACGTCGCCGTGAAGCCGGGCACGACTGGTGTGTGATTGGGCTGGGCATTCCCGGGCGGGTCGACAAGGTAACGATCGACACCGCCTTCTTCACCGGTAACTATCCGGAGGAGTTCTCCCTGGACGCTTGCGGTGTCGGGACGGATGATCTCATCGAGGCGGCCGAGTGGGTCGAACTGGTTCCCAAGAGCCGGCTCCAGGGTGATTCGATCGCAGAATTCGAGGTTCGCAACGACCACCGAGTGACCCATCTTCGACTTAACATCTTTCCCGACGGCGGTGTGGCTCGCATTCGGGTCGAGGGAGTGCCGATTCCCTCGATCCATGAGGTTTGCCCCGAATCTGGATCTGTGGACCTCGCCTCGCTGGTGGTCGGCGGGGAAGCGCTGGACGCATCGGACGCCCACTATTCGCTGCCTTCGAACATGCTTCGTCCCACGACCCCCAAGGGGATGTGGGACGGATGGGAGACCAAGCGCCGACGTGACTCCGGCCACGATTGGGCCACGTTCCGGTTAGGGATGGCGGGGATGGTCGAGGAGTTCGTGGTGGACACAAGACATTTCAAAGGGAACTCGCCGGGCTGGGTTTCGGTTCATGTCGCCGACTTGGACGAGGTTTGGCACGAGGTGCTGACCCGGGCTCCCATCGACGCCGATTCCGTCAATCGAATTCCCCTCGATGAGCCGGTCCAGGCGGCCGTGGTACGGCTCGACATCCATCCTGACGGCGGTGTCGCTCGATTTCGCGTCCTGGGCCGGGCTGATTCGGAGGCGGCCGGCGACAGACGGATCGACTATCTCAATTCCCTCTTTGACCAGCCTGTAACTCATTTCTTTAGGGCCGCATGCTCTTCGTCGAGGTGGGTGGATTCAATGAGAGAGTCCGGTCCCTTCAGTTCGGTCGGGGAGATCCTCGAAGCGGCCGAACTCTCTTTTGATTTGCTGGAGGAGGCCGACTGGCTCGAATCGTTTGCCGGTCATCCTCGGATCGGAGAGACGGGCGATCCGGTGGCGAACAAAGAGCAGTCAACCGTCGGTAAAGCCGATGTCGAGACGCTCGAGGCGCTGGCGGATGCGAACGCCCGCTACGAGGACGAGTTCGGGTTTGCCTATATCGTCTTCGCAACTGGCAAGAGCGCGGTGGAGATGTTGTCTATCGCCAACAGTCGGCTAGGCAACAGCCGAGATCAGGAGGTGGTCAATGGCGCCGGTGAGCAGCGATTGATCACACGGACGAGACTGGGGCGCATGCTCTGTCAGAACGGTCTCAGGTGACTTCACTTTCGACTCATGTCCTCGACACCTCCGCTGGAAGTCCCGGTGTGGGAATCGAGGTCGCCATCGAGAGGCTCGGCGACGGCGAGTGGTCTGTGGTCGGCGAGGGGACCACCGATGAGAACGGCAGAATCTCCGATCTTGGAGTGGGCTTGGGTTCGGGTACCTACCGGCTTCGGTTTGCCACCGGCAGCTACGGAAACAGCCTCTATCCCGAGGTCACCATCGTGGTCAGCCTCGATGAGGGTCAAGACCACTATCACATCCCCCTGCTCCTCAGCCCGTTCGGATACACGACCTATCGAGGAAGCTGACATGGGACGACTTGGAAAAAACCGCTGGGGCAAGTCCGAGGTCCGAGTGTCCAAGATCCACCGGGGGGACGAGCGAGATGAGTTCTCGGACCTGGCCGTCCAGGTGCTGCTCACGGGAGATGTCGCTGCCGCCCACATCGACGGTGACAATTCGGAGGTAGTGCCCACCGACACGATGCGGAACACGATCTACGGCTTGGCTCAAGAGCACCTCACCGACGACCTGGAAAGGTTCGGTTCGGTTCTGTGCGAGCACTTCCTCCAGCGGGATGCGATCGAGTCGGCCAGCGTTTCAATGAAAGAGAACCGCTGGGCGCGCGAGACGGCAACAGGTTTCATTGGCGGAGGTTCAGAGCGGAGAACCGCCCGTGTGGTCCAGGACGGGTCAGGGGGAGGATCCGTTTCGGCTGGTGTTGATGGTCTGGTAGTGCTCAAGACCCGCGGCTCCGCCTTTTCCGGATTCCCCCGAGACGAGTTCACGACCCTTCCCGATTTGGACGACAGGCTGCTGGCCACGTCGGTTACTGCCGACTGGGCTTACCAGCCGGTCCCCGCGGACACCTCCGCTACATGGGAGTTGGTTAGGGGCCTGGTCGTTGACAGCTTCTTCGGTGAATCGTCGGCGTCGGTTCAGCATCAGGGTTGGCTGATGGCCGAGACGATTCTGGAGAGAATCCCTGAGATCGTCGAGATCACATTCCATCTCCCCAACCAGCACCACCTGCCATTCGACCTCACCCGGGTCGGCCTGGAGAACAAGGGCACTGTGTTTCATCCTGTGTCAGAGCCCTACGGGGATGTCGGGTTCACCGTTACCCGCTAGGAGTCTGCTGAGTAGTGCCGTTGGTCGATATGAGTGACATGCATTGTTCAGCGGGCTCCTAAGCCTCCTGAACCTAGGAAGCGGTTCGGCCTTCGAGGATCCTGACGAAGGATCTGGTGCGCAGCTCGTCGACGGTCAGACTGGTTCGTCTGGTCGCCTCGTCCTCAGTGATCGCTCCACAGTTGATCGCCCGGAGGAAGTAGTTGAGTAGGCCCTGTCCGGTTGCTGCGTCATCGAAGACCTCTCCAACAAGAGTCGCTTTCGCGGCCGAATCCACGAAATTTGAGAGCCGCTGTCCCGCCTGGTCGAGGCCTTCCAGAAAGAACGAATAGACCGCCGCGTATCTCGTCGGCAGCTGACCGGGGTGTAGGTCCCACCCCTGGTAGTAGGCATGGCTCAACGAATGCCTTACGTGGCCGTAGTGCAGTCGCATCGCACCGTGCACCGATCGCTCGTTCTCGGAACCCTGGTCCGGGGTCAGGTCCTCACCCCGATGAATCGGCACCGGCATGACATTGGTGGCGCCGTCCGATATCCACACCCCAGATCCGGCCAGGCTCACCTGAAGGGTGTGCCGGGCGAAATCACAGGCCGGGTGTGTCATTGTCTGATAGGCAGCGGTGATGTTCATTGATGCGGTGTAGTCGTAGGTGCCAAAGTGGGCGCCTCTGACACGGCCATCGCCGGCCTCGACGAATTTGCGGACTCCGGCGGTCCCGTCCACGTCGAGAACGGTCTGGGGCGTCTCCACCATGAGCTCGATCGGGATCATGTCGATACCCAGACTTTGCTCCATCTCGGACATGGCCTCGCCGAGAACCAGAACCTGCTCGATGTCTTGGATTTTGGGAAGTGTGACCACGAACCCGCTAGGCATGGCACCTTGTTGCTCTGACAGGGTCGTAACAAAGAGGTCGAGGGTGCGAAGGGCGCGGTGGTGGAGCTCGCCGGTGAGCGATCTGATCCTGATGCCGGAGAAGGGTGGCATCGAACCGGCATCCATCGCCTCGGCCACGGCCTTGGCGGCCGACCGGGCGTGTCCGTCCTCCTCCTCGTCGGGGCGATGCCCGTAGCCGTCTTCGAAGTCGAGGCGGAAGTCTTCCACCGGCTCGGTCCGCAGTTTCTCGGAAACCAGTTCATATACCGGCGCGGCGAGGGCGTCGTCGAGAGCGAGCATGGTGGCAAAAGCCTGAGGGTCGGGGCACCAGCTTTCCATTGTTGAAATGGCGAGCTG
>CAXMPS010000336.1:0-5446 GCA_964194995.1 uncultured Gammaproteobacteria bacterium
ATTGCAGAACAGATTAAGCACGCCAAATCGGGCCTTGGTCGAGGTAGCCTCAAGGAGCTCCCTCGTAAGCACCATGATGGAGACAGCACTGCTGTCCGAAAGCTTGTACCTGCCTGGCTCTCGGGGAAACTTTGCACGTAGCTTTTCGCGGGGATCGTAACCAACCATAATTGATTGCTTAGCGCCGCCTAACGGCTGCGAGCTGAGCGGCCGAGGATCGCATCCTCATCTGCCATTCTTTAGGTGCAGTAGTTCAATTGCTCTGCATCGGCCGCAGAATCCCCGGTCCGCTCCAGCGAGTTGTTATGCGTAGGGCCTTCAACTGCTCCGATTGGGCTAGAGCCACAAGTCCGTGCTGAGGTACTTGAGCCCGGAATCGCTGAGGAGGACTACTATTGTCGCACCGCTAAGTTCGCCCCCCAGTAAGCTCATGGCCGCAGCGACATTGGCTCCGGCGGAAAATCCGGCGAAGATACCCTCCTTGCGAGCGAGCTCTCTCGAAGTATGGATTGCCTCCTCTTCCGTGATCCGAATGTAGCCATCCACCACTTCCGGATTGAACAAGGGCAAGGAACTCATGGAGTAGCCACCACCCTGAATTCGGTGGTTGGGATTCGTGACTGGCTCGCCTGACAGGACGGCGCAGGTGTCAGGCTCAACGACAAAGCATTTGACTTCGGGGTCATGTGCCTTGAATGCCGCAGAGCAACCCGCGTAGGACCCAGCGGTCCCGATGAAGTCGCAGAATGCGTCGAATTTTCCGTTGGTCTGGCGAACAATCTCTTCGGCGGTATGAAGGAAGTGTGCGCGGACATGGCTTTCGAGACGAAACTGGTCAGCTCTGAATGCGTTCCTCTCCGCCGTGAGTTTCTGAGCCACATTCTCCACCAGCTCAAGATCTCCGCCTGAAACCTGGCCGGGACGCGATGATGGCAGCTGATCGACTAAGATAATTTCCGCACCAAGAGCTGTCATCATGCGAGCGCGCTCGGTCGAATTGCCCTTGGACATGACCGCCACAAACGCGTAGCCCTTAATAGCACATACGATTGCAAGACCGGTCCCCGTATTACCACTTGTCAGTTCCACAACGGTCTGGCCCGGAACCAGTTTGCCTTCCTCTTCAGCCTCCTCGATCATCTGCAGTGCTATCCGGTCTTTCTTCGATGAGCCTGGGTTCAGATACTCCAGCTTAGCAAGGACGCGCCCCGGTGTCTTGCCCGTTAACCGTGCAAGCTCAACGAGAGGGGTGTCGCCAATCGCGCCAAGCGCCGATTTTAGAATTCCGTTCGATCGACCCAATTCCACCTCCTACGCCTAACGGCTGCGAGCTGAGCGGTCGGGGATTAATCCATCACATCCTATTCTATGAGCCTGATCCTCAATTGACTCTTGCTTTCGTTGCTGAATCCTTGGTCCGCTCCAGCTAGTGAGCCCCCAGAATTACACACCGTAATGATTGAATTCGAGGTAGCTGTAGAAGCCTAACCTAGCCGAGCAGTCGTCGGCCGCCGCATCCCTGGTCAGCTCCAGCGAGTTGTTAGCCCGCCTCACGGCTCAAGCGCCGTTCATTTATTACGCAATAAACCTTGAGTTACTTCGGTAATAGCTCGCCGGAAGGTTCGAAACAGACAATACGCGCGCATACTTCGACGGGTTTATATTCTCTTCTCGCGCGTCAGGTACCTACCTCTGTGCCCTCGTTAAGAAACGTGAGAACATCTCGGCCAAACTGCTTTCCCGAGGCGGGATGACCCATCCCCTCATAAAGGATTAGCTTACTGTCGGGAATGCCGGCGGCTGTCTCGCGAAACAATGCCTCTGTGTAACCCGGATCCTTGTCGCCCGCGACAACGAGCGTACGCGCTTGGATCTCGGACAAACTATCCTTGAAGCCGTGCACGTCCTCCGCCTCGACGGTTATCATCAAATCTGAAGGATCGTCCGGTGCGCCCAACATAATCTTGGCGAACACCAATCCGAGCCAGGCAAGCGGACGGGCTAGGAACTTCGTGAGGCCATTGGAGGGCATCAAGAACGCAAGCATGGTCGCATAGGCGGCCCTACGGCCGCGGTCCCAGGCGGACCTCGATCCGCTGAGCTGGATTGAAAGCGATCCTCGCCAGAGCTCTCACGTCCTCCGGGGTGATCGTCTCGAGGACGTCGTAACGCAAACTGAGCTCGACAACCGGCTGATCCGGGTACAGGTAGCTGGTAACGAGGGCGCGGGCCAGAGTTCTATTGTCGATCAGGTCCATCTCGGTCCGAAGCTGCTCGAGAGCGGTGGCGAACTGCGCCTCAGTCGGCCCGTTCGACCGGAGGTCCGCGAGGTCTGCCATAACCTCGTCGGAGATCCGGGGGAGATCGTCGGGGTGACCCGTCGAAAGGATGAAGCTTTCCGAGAAGGGATCCGGGTCACGCTGTAGGTCGATCCCACTGAAGATCGAATATGTGGCTGATAGCTGCTCCCTGATTCGATTGCGAAGACGGGCGTTCACGATCAACTCGAGGAGCCGCCCGGTCAGCCGATCGTCGAGGACTGGTTCGAACTCGTTAGTGAAGAAGAGCCCGACTTGGCCCTGTGGATCCGATCCGGCCTCAACGGTGAGTACCTGAATCTCTCTGGGAGGGAGTGGCTGGTTGTCAACAAATCCCTCGTGCTCCGATGACCCCGGCAAGGTGCCGATGTAACGGGCGACCAGATCGGTCATCTTACCTACATCGAAATCACCTACAAATGCGAATGCAAAGTCTCCGGCGTTGGCGAACCGTTCCCGATAGACCCTCTCGGCCACTGCAAGGTCGAACCTGGCCAGATCCTCGGCCGACGGGAGAACGAAGTAGCGCGGGTCGTCGCCGTAGTAGCCATGGTCCAGCGTCTCGTCGAAGAGGATTTCCGGAATGTCATCTCGGGAAGCGTTGAGGGTGGCCATCTCGTCCAAGACGGCTGTGACAGCAACGTCGTCGATGCGTGGCGCAGTCATGTAGAGATGCATCAACTGGAGGAGCACCTCGACGTCACGCGAAGCGGCGCTGCCAGTGAGACCCTCTCTGGTCTCGGAGACCCAGGGAAAGACGTCAACCAGACGGTCTGACAGCAGTCGCTGCATGGTCGGCACGTCGGCAGGACCGACTCCGCTACGGCCGATAATGTCCGTGACCAGAAACGCTTCCGGGAGATCCTCGACGTCGATCTGCGAAGTGCCGCCAAAGCTCTCGGCGAGGGCAAACACGCCACTCTCCGCGATCGTGCTCGGCCAGAGATAGACGGTCGATCCATTGGCGAATGTGAGTGTTGCAAACCCGAAATCATCGTCGATGCTTTGGGAGAGCACCTCCGCTGGAGCCGGTCTCGCCATCAGCGACGTGACATCTGTGCCGGAGTCGGGACGCGCTGTTATCTCTGCCGATGCGACCTCGTTCATGATCTGAATGATCCGCGCGGAGTCGGGAATGACGGCGTCGGCATCATCGGGACCAAGGGCCAGAATGAGTGGGGACTCGGACACCCGCGCCAGAAGGGCTGCCTCCACGTCGGTCTTGGTGAGTCGCTCCAGCACGCCGGCCCCGATCCGAAACTCCTGCTCCGGGCTCATCAGATGTCCTCCCGACAGATGATGGGCGGAAATCTGCTCGGCGAACCAAATGTCCTGCGTGGAACCTTGCTGAGCCAGTGATTGCTCCGAGGCCGCTCGGAAGCGGGCCAGAGCGCGGTCGAACTCCTCGTCGGTCAAACCGAACTCCTCAACACGCCTGACCTCGGTGAGCATCGCACGCAACCCTTTCTCGACCTCCGATGGCCGGGCATCGGCATCGATTCCTGAGAGGCCGATCAGCCGGGTATATCCGAACATGAGTGCGGAAGAGCCCAGCAGAGGCGTCTCGCCCCTCAGGGCGTCATCGTTGAGACGGTTGGAGAGGATGTCCATGGCCATCGAAAGCGCCACTACCGATTGGAAGTCGCCGACCGTGTCCATAGTCCGGGTTGCATGGGGCCACACAACTGTCACGGACGCGCCCGCTGCCTCCTCGTCGGTGAGGTGAGACACTCGTGGATCCGACGGAGACACGTAGCTGGAGGAGTCCCAAGTCTTCGGCTGGTCCGGGCCTTCAAGATCGCCGAATGCATCAGTAATCCGCTCCTCCATGTCGGCGATGTCGATGTCGCCAACGGCAACAACAGCCATCCGTTCCGGTCGGTACCAATCCTCGTAGAAGCGACGCAAAGTGTCGGAGTCGGTTGCTTCGATCGAGTCGGCGTCACCAATAGGGAGACGCCCCTCGTAGATCGTCTCCGGGAGGATCAACTCCTGGAATGCTTCGCCGACGCGGCCATTGAAACCCTGTGCCCTCAGACGCCACTCGTCAAGAACCACTCCCCTTTCCTCGACCACATCGGTCTCGGTGAGTGTCGCCCGGGATGCCCACTCGCGAAGGACGTCGATACCCAGGGTGATCAGATCCTCCTCGGCGGCTAGTGAAAGCTCATAAACCGTTTCGTCGAATGACGTGAACGCATTGATGTCGGGCCCGAAGCGCGAGCCAAACGACTCGAGGGCCGCGATCAGATCATTGTGAGGAAATCGCTGAGTTCCGTTGAACATCATGTGCTCGAGGAAGTGGGCAATCCCGGCCTGATCTGCCTCCTCCTGGACCGACCCTGCATCCACCAAGAGCCGCAACTCGACACGACCTCCCGGGGAGTCGTTGTGCCGTAAGTAGTAGGTCAGACCGTTGCCGAGGACACCAATCTTCACTTCGGGATCGATCGGGAGGGCGAAACCAAGGGCTGGATCGGCTGCAGACGTTGTAGTGGTTGCGGATTCGGTCGTGGTGGGGGACGGACTAACGGATGTGGTGGCCGTCGTCTCGACGGCCGGTGTGGTGCACGCGGCAACAAACAGCGCCAGCGCGGAGATGATTACAATGAACTTGGCTGTTCTCATCAGCACCCATCCCTCCACCGGTGGTGCCACGATACGGCGATCGCCAAGCTATCCCTAGTGTTTTAGGTGGCTGTCGCGGCGATCAACTTCTAGTGGTATAGGCAGGGGCCACCGACCCCTTTCGCATCCAGAGACTCATCAGGATCAGGAAGACGTGCGCCAAGACAGAGCCAGCGCGCGGTAGAAGTTGATTGAGCGCCCCCTAGCGGCTGCGAGCTGAGCGGTTGGGGATCGCCTCACCTCTTGTATTGTCAGTCGCCCCGATCCCCATTTTCCTCTGCAAATGCGCTGAATCCCCGGTCCGCTCCAGCGAGTTGTTAGGCCGCTTTGCATATCAGAGTTTGCTGGTTGTCCTTATTAAATAGCCAGTATTGCGTAGGGCCGTTATGCCTGACCTTCCTCCATGACACGCTTGAGAGCGATGAGATCCTTGCCCACAGCCTTTTCAAGCTGCCAGCCGAGCAGCCCCTCCACTATCCTGAGTAGGCCGCTAAATTCGC
>CAXMPS010000337.1:0-26728 GCA_964194995.1 uncultured Gammaproteobacteria bacterium
GGTCGGCCATGCCCTCGATGACGCCGGTCGAGACCTGCTACTCGAGTCGTACCACGGCAGCATCGACAGCCGACTTCGTCAGGACCTCGACAACCTCATTTCTGTCTACCTCTGCTGGAACATCGCATGGACTCTGCTTCAGATCGACGTCAGCGTGATCAGCTTCGACTACGTCGGCTTCCTCGAGGAGCTACTCGCCAAGTTGCCCTAGCTTCGGTCCTACCTCTCAGCACGATGGCACCACGGCCGATCACTTCGCCGCTTCGTCGCCGGCGTGACTGCTAGACAAACAAGATGCGACTCGACATCGAAGGCATTCGAAGCCAATTCCCGGCCTTGGATCGGACCCAAGATGGGACACAGGTTGCCTACCTGGATGGACCCGGAGGCACCCAGACACCCCTCGGTGTCATCGAAGCGATGACCTCCGTCCTGACCAACGGGGTCAGCAACCTCGAGGGCGGTTTCGGCGCATCACGCGATGCCGATGAGGTCGTCCATCTTGGACGGGTGGCCGTCGCCGACCTCCTTGGTGCTACTCCGGCGGAGATCTCCTTCGGGCAGAACATGACCAGCATCACTTTCGCGGTGTCCAGGGCACTGGCTTCTACGTGGAAGCCCGGTGATGCCATCGTCACTACCAGCCTCGATCACGATGCCAACTACACCCCATGGATCAGGGCCGCCACCGATGCCGGGGTTGAGGTTCGGGTGGCTGAGTTCGACACGGCAACGGGAATTCTGGAGCCTTCGGCTATTGCTGAGGTCCTAGACGAGAGCGTGCGGCTCGTGGCGATATGTCTTTGCTCCAACTCGCTTGGGACTGCGGTGGACGTGTCATCCATCAGCACCATGGCTCACGAGATGGGAGCGCTGGTGTTTGTCGACGCGGTCCATGCCGCTCCGCATCGGCTTATCGACGTCCAGGATCTCGCCTGTGACTTCCTGGTTGCCTCGGCCTACAAGTTCTTCGGTCCCCACACCGGGATGCTGTATGGGAAGCTCGAGCACCTCGCCTCTCTCGACTTCTACAAAGTACGTCCCGCACCTTCCGATCCTCCAGGGAAGATGGAAACTGGCACCCAGAGCTTCGAGGCCATCGCTGGAGTCACCGCCGCTGTGGACTATCTGGCAAGTCTGTCTGGGCTAGATGGAAATCGGAGAAATCGTCTTGCCGAGACCTTCCGTCTGATCTCTGGTCACGAGTCCAATCTCGCCCGCAGATTTGGAGAAGGGCTGGCGACCATCCCCGGAGCCCGAATTCACGGTTTACCCGCAGACGACGCCCGACGAGTACCCACATTCGCCGTCTCCATCTCCGACAAGGATCCGGGAAGTTTGGCCTCCCATCTCGGCGAAAGAGGCATCTACACCTGGTCAGGCCACTACTACGCGGTGAATGTCATGGACCGACTCGGGAGCCTCGATGATGGTGGTCTCCTCAGAATCGGATTCGTGCATTACAACACCGAGGAAGAGGTCGATCGAGTTGTGAATGCGCTGACTTCGCTTGCCTGACGATCAGTCTCTCGCTCTCACCCCGAGTTCGGAGAGAAGGCCGCGAACGCGCCGCTCCAGGTCATCGCGAATCAGTATCACCTGCTCAACGCTTCTGCCGGCGGGATCCTCCACACCCCAGTCCACGTAACTTGGGCCCGGGTAGACAGGACACGTGTCGCCGCACCCCATCGTGACGACAACGTCGGCCTCTCTCACTCCATCGTCGGTCCAGCGCTGCGGTGTCTCTCCACTGATGTCGATTCCCGCCTCCGTCATTGCAGCAACCGCCGCGAAGTTCACGGAGTCGGCCGGTTCTGATCCGGCCGAGAACACCTCCACCCGCCCTTCCGCCAGAACTCGCATGAACCCTGCCGCCATCTGGGACCGGCCGGCGTTGTGGGTACACAGAAAGAGGACACGGGGAGTCGCAGCGGCCTGGTCTTCCATACAGCTCATTTTGCCAGGGCGGGGTCGAGTTCCCGAAGTCAGTGGCCGAGGCTCCGATGTCGGCGACGCAGATGATCAGATGGTCGATCTCTAGAACCATCGGCTCGGTCTTACACTCAATGGCGAATGAAGCGCCGAAGCAATCCAACATGAAAATCGGCGTACTTGCGACCGGCGAGACTGCCGTGCGAGCGGCTCACTCCCTTTCTGCCCATCCCGGGATCGATCAGGTCGTAGTCATCGGACCGGCCCGGAGCAAGAACTTCCCAGTGGTCCAGTCAGCTGAAGATTGTGACTTTCTCTTGGGTGTAGGGCCGCAAGCTCCTGCGAAGGCGCTCCACCATCACGTGCCTCTCATTTGGGACGGAGAGGACGAGGCACCAGGTGTCGCTGTTTGGGGGGCATCCCCACGTGGCCTGGCCCTGGCAATGGCCGCCGAAGAAACCGACCCACAGTTGGTAGCCCTGGCTCATCCCGCAATTGATGCCGGCACCGATCGACAGATTCGATTTCCCGACCCGATTGGAGCCTCGGAAGCGATAGATACGACCTTTGCTGGTCATCGGTTGGCCGTTGCAAAATCGGCGACGCCCTTTGCCGCATGTCTGGTCAGATCCGCAGGCCGCAGCGTGACTGTCATCGACGACGGGCGTTTCATGAGCGGAGTGAGCCTCGCCGCCGGGATAGCACTGGTGGGATCCTCCCCCACTCCCGTGTGGGGCGAGCCCTATCCCTATCTGATGGCAGCGACCAGCATGGGTTTGGTGATGGGCGAGGGATAGAGGGGCCTGTCGGTCCCGCCGCTCTGCCCCTGCTTCTCCCCACGGCCCAACGGAACCGCCAGGAGCTAGAGCTTGACCGGTGGGCTCTCCTGAGTGGGGATGTCGGCCTGATCGTCTGGAGCGCCTGTCATCGGCGAGCCATTCTCGTTTCGGTAGTCCGTCGGCGGATGCAGGACCGGAGCCGGGGTGACAACCGGGTTGAGGGTTTCCTCGAGCACAACGACCTCGATACCACCAACCACGTCAGAGACGAGGTTGTAGGTGATCGCCAAAGTGACGGTCGCGCCGGTCATGATGACCCACCATGCAACGGATCCGAAGACCAGCGCCCGGAAGAACTGTTCAACATTCGCAAAAGGCTGACTACTCGGATCGATGAGAGTGATCTCAACTAGGAACTCGGTCAGCCGATGAGGGAGACCGGACCGTTCCAGAACCGACCAAAAGATCACGCCTCCAAGAACCACTGCTAGGCCGATCACGGCCCACAAAACGGCCGAGACCTTCAAGGCGGTCCAGGGATCGATTTTTCGAATTATTCGTCGTACCCGGCGAACGGTTGCCATCTGGGCTCCTGTGTATCGGGCAAGTCTAAGAGCGACCCCCCGGTGTCTAACGACACTGCGGTCTGGAGAGGTTCCTCAGCCTTCGTCGTCGTAAACGATCTCGAAAGCCGACAGCTCGTTGCCTTCGCCGACGTCGATCACCTTGACGCCAGTCGAATCTCGCTTCTGGCGGCTGATCTTCCCTACCGAAGTGCGAATTCCGATTCCCGCCGACGAAATAAGGAACACATCGTCTTCTTTGGAGACGGCCCGGGCTCCAACCAGATTTCCCCGGACCCTGGTGATCTTGAATGCCTTCACGCCCATACCACCGCGGGCCTGACGTCTGAACTCCTCCATGCGGGTCCGCTTGCCGTACCCGCCTGACGTCACCAGCAGAACCTCATCACCGTCCACGTCGGAAACGGCGCCCACGACCTGATCTCCGTCACGGAGTCTGATACCCCGAACGCCTTGAGTTCCCCGGCCCATGCTCCTCAAGTCGGACTCTGCGAACCGAATTCCCATCCCGTTCCGAGTGAAGATCAAGAAGTCGTTCTTGCCGCTGGTGGTGCGTACGGACACAAGCTCGTCGTCGTCCGCCAGCTTGATGGCGACCAAGGTTTGATTTCGTGAGTCGTACTCCCTGAATTCGGTCTTCTTGGTCTGGCCCTTCTTCGTCACCATGACCAGATATCGGCCTGTCTCATAGTCGCGGGTATCGATGATCGCCTGCACCTTCTCCTCGGGTCCGAGCGGCAGCACCGCCTGGCCGAGGACACCCTTGGCCGTCCGAGACTGGCGCGGAATTCCATGGGCCTTGATCCGGTGCACCAGCCCCTTATTGGTGAAGAAGAGCAGGTAGGCGTGCGCGGTGGTGTGCACCAGGTGTTGAATCACATCCTCACCATGTACCTCGGCAGCCTTCACCCCGCGACCCCCTCTCCCCTGAGTCCGATAGGTGGATGCAGGCACCGACTTGATGTAACCGGCCTGGGACACCGTCACGATCAATTCGTCATCGGCGATCAGGTCTTCGAGGCTGAGGTCGCCCTCATCAGGGATGAGGCGACTACGACGATCGTTGGCGAAACGATCCCGGATGTCGGTGAGGTCCTCCTTGATGATCGACCACCGAAGCTTGGGGTCGGCCAAAATCGCTTCTAGCTCGGCGATAACCCCGTGCAGTTCAGCTAATTCGGTCCGCAACTTGTCCACTTCCAGGGCGGTGAGCCGTCGCAGAGGCATGTCGAGGATGGCGTTCGCCTGGATCTCGGTGAGCTCGAACCGTTCGATGAGGTTGGTACGCGCCTCAGTCGTATCGGATGATCCCCTGATGAGTCTGATGACCTCATCAATGTTGTCGACCGCAACGATCAGGCCTTCGAGGATGTGGGCCCGCCCGCGCGCCTCATGGAGACGGAATTGGGTCCGTCTTTCGATGACCTCCATCTGATGATCGAGGTAGTACCCGGTGATGTCGGCCACGTTGAGAGTACGAGGCACGCCGTCGACCAGCGCCACCATGTTGTACCCGAAGGAGTCCTGGAGCGGGGTGTTCTTGTAGAGCTGGTTCAGCACCACCTGTGGGATCGCGTTCTGCTTGAGCTCGATTACGAGCCGGGTGCCGACCCGATCGGAGGACTCGTTGCGAACCTCTGCGATTCCGGTCATCTTCTTGCTGTCGACGTGAAGCTTGATCTTGGAGATGACCCGTTCGATGGAAACCTGATAGGGAAGCTCGGTGACGATGATTGCCGTGCGGCCTTTCCTGACCTCCTGGACGTCGCACACTGCCCGGATCTTGACCGAGCCCCGGCCTGTTGTCAGGGCATCGCGAATCCCGGAGAGTCCCACCAGGAAGCCACCGGTGGGGAAGTCGGGGCCCTTGATGAACTGCATCAGTTCCTCGGAGTCGGCATCGGGGTTGTCGATCACGTGTAGCGCGGCGTCGATCACCTCACCGAGGTTGTGCGGCGGGATGTTCGTTGCCATCCCTACTGCGATGCCCTGGGACCCGTTGACCAGAAGGTTGGGGAATCGCGCCGGCAGCACCGACGGTTGTTGCATTTCACCCGAGTAATTGTCAACGAAGTCGACAGTGTTCTCTTTGATCCCATCTAACAGGTGGGTGGAGAGATGGGTGAGCCGGCATTCGGTGTAGCGAGCTGCCCCTGGCGGGTCGTCAACCGTTCCAAAGTTGCCTTGGGGATCTATCAGTTGGTGCCGCATCGAAAAGCTCTGGCCCATGCGCACCAATGCGTCATAGATCGCCTGGTCACCGTGGGGGTGGTAGTTGCCCATGACATCACCGACAACTTTTGAGCATTTGCGATGGGCCGACGCCGGATTGATGTTGTTCTCGAACATCGAATAGATGATCCGACGATGAACCGGCTTGAGACCATCGCGCACGTCGGGCAGCGCTCGCGAAACAATGACCGACATGGCGTAGTCGATGAAGCTCTGCTCCATCTCGTTTGTGATCTCGATATCAGCGGTGCCGGAGACTGGCTCCAACGTTCCTTCGCTCATGGGAAATCTGCTCCTGGCCTAAACGTCGAGGAATCTGACATCGTCGGCGTTCTGTTGGATGAAGGCCTTGCGGGAAGGCACGTCGTCGCCCATCAGGACTTCGAATACTTCCTCCGCCCTGGCGGCGTCATCCATCTCCACGCGCAACAGTGTTCGTGTTTCTGGGTTCATGGTGGTGTCCCACAGCTCTCCGGGGTTCATCTCGCCGAGACCCTTGAAACGAGTGGGCTTGACCTTGGGATGATCCTGCTTGAAGGCCGAGAGCTCGTCCTCATCCTTGAGATAGTGGACCTTCGATCCCACTTTTACCCTGTATAGCGGTGGCTGGGCGACATACACCATGCCTGCCTCGATTAGACCGCGCATGTGACGAAATAACAGTGTCATCAAGAGCGTCCGGATGTGGGCGCCGTCGACATCCGCGTCGGTCAGGATCACCACCTTGTGGTAGCGCGCCTTGGATACGTCGAAGTCCTCACCGATACCGGTTCCCATCGCAGTAATGATGTCCTGGACCTCGGCGTTCTGGAGGGCCTTGGCCAAGCGGGCCTTCTCGACGTTGAGGATCTTGCCTCGGATGGGAAGGATGGCCTGGGTGGTCGAGTCGCGGGCTGATTTGGCCGGGCCGGCCGCTGACTTGCCCTCAACGATGAATATTTCGGACTCGGCAGGGTCGCGACTGGAGCAGTCAGCCAGCTTGTCGGGCAAGCCGCCGGATTCGAGACCAGACTTTCGGCGGGTGAGCTCTCGAGCGGTCCGGGCAGCTTCGCGCGCCTTGGCTGCGCTGATGCACTTTTCGACAATTCGCCTCGCCTCCGTCGAGTACTTCTCCAGCCACTCCGGAAGACGACGATTGAGCGACTTCTCCACAAACGAGCGGATCTCGGTGTTGCCCAACTTTGTCTTCGTCTGACCCTCGAACTGAGGTTCCTTGACCCGGACAGAAAGAACCGCCGTCAGCCCTTCTCTGACGTCTTCGCCGGTCAGATTTGCGTCTTTCTCCTTGAGCAGACCCTTCGATCGGGCAAACTCATTTATCGACTTGGTCAAAGCCTTCCGGAACCCCTCTTCGTGGGTTCCCCCCTCGTGGGTGTTGATGTTGTTGGCGAAGGAAAGAACCGACTCCGTGTAGGACGTGGTCCATTGCAATGCCACTTCGAGTTCGGCCTCACCCCCGATGTCCGCGATATCAATGACATGCGCATGGAGAGGGTCTCGCTTCGAATTGAGATGCTTGACGAAGTCGACCAAACCGCCCTTGTAGTGAAAAGCCACTTCGCGGGGTTCCTCGCCGCGCTCGTCGGTCAATGTGATGCGAAGCCCGCGGTTGAGGAATGCCGTCTCTCTGAGGCGCGAGGTCACCGTGTCGTAGTCAAATGTGACTGACTCGGTGAAGGTTTCGCTGCTCGGCCAGAACCGAATGGTGGTGCCGGTCTTCTTCGCCGGCCGAATCTTCTTCGGTTCCTTCGTCTTCGGCTTCCCGTCCCTGAACTCCTGGAAGTAGAAGTTCCCCCCGCGACGAATCTCTGCCTCCAGCCGGCTGGAAAGGGCATTCACCACGGACACGCCGACACCGTGGAGCCCACCCGAGACGGTATATGCACCTTGCTCGAACTTGCCTCCGGCGTGGAGCGTGGTCAGAACAGTGGTGAGTGCAGAGCGCTTGGTTTTCGAGTGTTTCTCGATGGGGATGCCCCGACCATCGTCTGAGACCTCAACCCCGCCGTCGGCTCGAAGAGTGAGGTCGATCTTGGAGCAGAAGCCCGCCATCGCCTCGTCCACCGAGTTGTCGACCACTTCCCAGATGAGGTGGTGAAGCCCCCTAGGGCCCGTTGTGCCGATGTACATACTCGGTCGTCGGCGAACCGCCTCCAACCCCTCCAGAACTGTGATGTCCTTGGCTTCGTAGCTATCCCGTGCGGCCGTCACGACCCTCCTAGATGACCTGACTCAATGGAGATTCCCGGCTGTGCTGCCGCAAAATTCCACGTTTGTCATTTTATAGGATTTACCTGACAAAAACGAATCGCACAAGGCCCTTGTGATGTCAATTTCGGGCGGGCGGACGAACCTCGATCTGATCGATCACCCCGGGGCCGAAACGCTCGATGAGCGCCTCGAGGAGGCTCGCCTTTCCATACCGAAGAAGTGCCACCATCGACGGAGCCGAAGTCTCGACGATCAACGTCTTGCCCTTCAACACAATGGGCCGCGAGCGGCCCTTCCACGGCTCCCCTGCCAGTGTGTCCCACTCGTCCATCAGCTGAGACATCACGATGGGATCAGGCAGGCCCATCTTTCTGAACACCTCGGCGAGGGACACCTCGAACGAGCTGAGGTCGCCGTCGTCGCTCATCTCGATATTCCGTCGCCAACTACCCACTGCAAGCCGGTAAGAGGGACGTCCTCGGGCCTGGCGCTGGTGATGATCGTCTGGGTGTCGTCGGGAAGTGATGCCGCCAGAGCCTCCGATCGGCCGGCATCAAGCTCAGAGAACACGTCGTCGAGCAGCAGTATTGGGGTTTCGCCATACAGGTCTCCGATTGCTCGATGGCTGGCAATCTTCACCGCAAGAGCTATCGATCTCTGTTCCCCCTGGCTGGCATGTGTGCGGACTTCCGAGTGGTTCAACCTGAACCCGGGCTCGTCCCGATGGGGGCCCACAGTGGTAAGTCGACGATCGAAGTCGGCTTGTCTCGAGTCCTCCAGAGCTTGGGCCAAGTCGTCGGCGTAGTCACCTGCCGTCCGGCTGCCGAGCGTCCCATCGCCCCATGTTGCTCTGTAACCAAGAGCCGCTTCCAGCCCGTCACTTGAAATCTCGCCATAGGCGACAGCTAGGAGCGGCGTCAGCAGTCCTGTTGCCTTGGCGCGCCGAGCCAGCACTCTTCCGCCCGCCTGAGCCAGTCGAGAATCCCATACCGACAGTGTGGTCTGATCCCGGTCGCCCGACTTGAGGAAGGCGTTTCGTTGGCGGAGCGATCTTTCGAACTCTGCCTGGTCGAGATGAGCTGCCGGCCAGAACTGCACAGCAATCTCATCCAGTAGGTCACGCCGATAGCTGGGACCGCGCTTTACCAGATCGAGATCGTCTGGCAGGAAAGCAACTACTCGAAGGGCACCCAACATCTCTGTGCTACGTCGAAGTCGGTTCTTATCAACCTGGACCTGCCGCGGACCCGACCTGTTGAGCTGAATCTCTATGAGACGCTGTCGATCCGCGCCCGACACACCCGCCCGAATCACCGCTGCTCCGGCGTCGTCGGCGATCAGCTCAGAATCCGGAACCGATCGAAATGACTTCAGACCGGCCAGATAGCCGATCGCCTCGAGGACATTGGTTTTCCCGGTGCCGTTCCGACCGACAAGGACGTTGACGCCAGAGTCGGGCGTCCACTCGAGCGATTGATACGACCTGAATTGAGAAAGTGAGAGCCAGTCAACCCGCATTCAGACCCGGACGGGCATCAAGAGGTAGATGTAATCCCCTTCTCCGCCGTCGTCCAGAACACTGGGCTTGAACCCATCGATCACCCGGATCCTGACCGACTCACCCGGTATAACGCTCACACCGTCTTGCAGGTAGCGCGGGTTGAACGCAATTGTTACTTCCTCGTCGGTGCCGGAGAATTCACCTTCCAGGTGTTCGGTCTCGCCGCCCACATCCTGACGGCTGACCGTCACCTCTACCCCACCCTCAGTCAGCTTCAGCCGGACCGGAATGTGATCCTCGGCAACGAGGGCAACACGACCCAACGCGTCAAGGAGTGCTTCTTTCTCGACTATCACCTGGTTCGGATACGTGTCCGGGAGTAGCGATTGATACTTGGGAAAGTTGCCATCGATCAGTCGGAGTCGAAGCATTCCCTTGTCCGAACTGAACACGGCCTCACGATCGCCCAACTGGGCAGTCACCTTGGAAGATCCGATCGTCCTCGGCAACTCCCGGAGCCCCCGCGCGGGAACCAGTCCCGTGCCTTCAAGACCCACACCTGCAAGATCCTTCTTGGCGAGGCGGTAGGAGTCGGTCGCCACCATTCTCAGCCCCCCCTCGGAACTCTCGAACAGCACGCCCGTCAGTATGGGCCTTGCCCCATCACCGGACGCCGCGATGGTGACCTGACCCACCGCTTCGGCGAGGGCTTCACCGTCTACCTCGACTCCATCAACGACGACGTCGTCCTGCACCGGAAAATCGTCAATCGTCAGTGGCCGAACCGTGAACCGGGGCCCGTTGCCTTCAATTTCAACGTCAATGTCCTTGAGGCCGATGGTGACCTGGCCGGCCGGCATTTTTCTAACGGCCTCGCTGAGGAGCCGACCTGGTATTACCGCTCGACCCTCTTCGAGAACATCGACCTCCGCCGTGGTCTTCACCGTCATGTCCAGATCGGTTCCAGTGACCCTGAGTGTCGATCCGGCAACCTCACAGAGAAGACCCTGGAGAACAGGCAACGCTGTGCGAGTTCCAACAGCACGGTTGGCACGGGCGAGAACGTCTGCGAGATCGTCCCGTTGTGCTCGGATTCTCACAAGGATGTTTCCCTTCTTCTATGTCTTTGAGACTTCATTATCAGAGTATTAGTCGTAGTAGGGGGCTGTGGAAGTGTGGATAGCAAAGAAAAGTTCTGGTGGCAACTGCCTAAAGGCCTGTGGATTCCGCTGGTGAACATTCGCGAACAAGTCGGTAGTGAAGGTGGATAACTCAGGAGGCTGTGGATATCCCGCCGCCTTTCCTCAGGTCCTGTGTGAGTTGGGTGACCCGGTCGAAGACAGCCCGATCGGACCGAAGAATCCTCTTCACTTTTTCGACCGAGTGAAGAACGGTGGTGTGGTCTCGTTGGAATTGCGCCCCGATTTTGGGAAGTGATAGATCTGTGAGCTCGCGGCATAGATACATCGAAATCTGTCGGCACAGAACCAATGGCTGGCGCCGGGATGGACTGAGGACATCTTCAACCGAAAAACCGTAGGCGGCCGCGGTAGTTCGAATGATGGTTTCAGGGCCGAGGGGCACGGGCTCATCGGAGGTCACAATGTCCTGAAGCACCCGTTCCGCCGTCTCCAAGTCTATGTCCCGGCGGTTGAGTGCAGACCATGCTGTGACCCGCGTCAGAGCACCTTCGAGCTCGCGGATGTTGTCTGAGACAAGCCCGGCGATGTGCTCGAGAACCTCGAGAGGAACCGGGCGCGGAGCGAATTCGGCGTTCCGCCGAAGAATGGCCAACCGGGTCTCGACGTCTGGGGGCTGAATATCGGTGAGAAGGCCCCATTCGAACCGGCTTCTCAGCCTGTCCTCGAGCGTCGAGAGGTTCCTGGGATGACGGTCGGAGCTGATCACCATTTGCTTGCCCGACTCGTAGAGGGAGTTGAAGGTGTGAAAGAACTCCTCGAGGATCTGCTCCTTGCCCTCAAAGAATTGAACATCGTCGAGGAGAAGTATGTCGACCGACCGATAGCGTTGTTTGAAGTTGTCCGGACGTTTGCGACGGATCGAATCGATGAAATCGTTGAGGAAGTTTTCGGACGAGACGTAGTGGACAACGAGGGATGGGTACATCTCCAGGGCCTCATGTCCCACGGCATTGAGAAGGTGGGTCTTGCCGAGACCGGCTCCGCCATATATGAACAGCGGGTTGTAGTGAGCGCCGGGTTGCTCAGCAACGGCCATGGCGGCTGCCCATGCGAAACGGTTTGATTGGCCGACGACAAAGCTTTCGAATCGATACCTCGAGATGAGAGCGGTGGACGGTGAAATTGTGGTGGGGGCGATCGTGGGAGCGTCTTGCTCGGTATCGGGCTTGGGAACCGATTCCTCGCTATCAGCCGGCTGCGTCTCGCTCACCCGGAATTGAGGAGTCGCATCGGGTCCATACACTTCACGAAACGCATTGGTGACCAGGTCACCGTGCTTGTCGAGTACCCAGCGCAAATGGAACTCAGAGGGGGCGACAAGCACAGGTAGCTCTCCACGAAAGTCGGGCTCAAGCCGAGATAGCCAGGTCTCCCAGTTGCTCTCCGATACTCCATTGATCAGATTTGTCTGAAAGGATTTCCAGCCGTCGGGCGTCTGTTGCGCTTGTGTCAAGAAATACTCCTCCCACCATTGCGAGTTATCCACAGATCCATCCACATCTGTGGAAAGGCTTGTGAGGGTCGAGCGGGCCGCGTTCAATTGTTGTCTCGGGGCGGTCACGTCATCAGCAATAGCGGGGAAGTCGAAGACGGTCTCAGGACCGAGGCAGCGGAGTATCGGTCAACGGAACACAGCTAGTCAAGAACGCGAGAATCGTCGTTGGGGATTTCTCAGACCGGCCTTTTCCACAGTAAACCCCCAGGTAGTAGCTGATTTTTCCAGACTCTGGAGTGTGGCCAAAGGTCTCGGAAGGTCGAAAATGGGGTTCAACTTCTTTTCGCGATCTAGCCGGTATCTTCGCGGACCGCATTTCGAGCGCCCTTCCTGGAGCACAGGTCGGTGCCGTGGGGACTTTGACATAGCTCCGAAAATGCCCGTAACCTGGGGCGACTACCCCCCCCTCGACCCCCTGGTTTTGTTATGAAAAGAACCTATCAACCCAAGGTGCGAAGACGTAAGAGACGTCATGGATTCCGCCATCGGATGCATGACCGCGCAGGCCGCGCCGTTCTCAAATCGCGTCGCCAAAAAGGCCGGAAGCGTCTCGCCGCCTGATCTTGAATCCCTACGCTCCTCTCCCGACTTTCGAAGAGTGCTCAATGAGGGGAAGCGATACCGCTCTGGAGGTCTCGTCGTCGTGGCGTCCTCCGAGCATCCCGGGCCAACACGTTACGGACTCGTAGTATCGAAGAGTTCGGGGAACGCGGTTACCCGGAACCGGATCAAGAGAAGACTGCGTCACTGCATCCGGAGCATGCAGGTCGAGCCAGGACATGACTACGTGATCATCGCCTCAAAGCAAGTTGCCGATGTGCCCCACACCCGGTTGGTTGGGTGGCTGGAGCGCGCTATGACTGGGCTTGCCGATGTCTGATTCTTTGAGAAGCGCCAGGAGGTATCTTCGCCCTCGCAATCTCGTGCTGCGACTAATCCGGATTTACCAGAAATTGGTAAGCCCTACGCTTTCGGTCAACTGCCGGTACCAGCCCACCTGCTCGCACTACACCTTCGAGGCGATCGAGCGGTTTGGGATTTTTCGTGGCGGTTGGCTCGGTATCAAGCGAATCGGTAGGTGTCATCCGCTTCGGCCCGGAGGATATGACCCTGTCCCTGAGAACTGGAGAGCAAGCTGATGATTGGAGACCTCTTCGGCCGGCTGCAGCAGTTGCTGGGCACCGTGCTCTCGTTCTATTACGACTTCCTCACTCCCACCTTCACCGATGGATGGGCTTATGGCCTTTCCATCATTCTGCTGACCATCAGCATCAACCTGGTGGTGTTCCCGCTTACCCTCAAACAAACTCGCGCGACCCGGGCTTTCACCGAAATTCAGCCAAAGATCAAGAAGATTCAGGCCGAGTACAAGGATGATCCACCGGAGATGCAGAAGCGTCTCATGGCTGCCCAGAAGGAGGCCGGCGCTACTCCGGGAGGTTGCTTGCTTCCGATACTGGTCCAGATGCCAATCTGGTTTGCCCTGTTCCGGCTTCTCCAGACTCCGATCAAATATCAGATCAATCCCGAGACCAACGAGCTCATCCTCAATGCCGCAGGACACCCCATCATCGATGGGGAGGCCATCCAACCCGTAGATCCAACGTCCGCTTTGGGTTCGACCCTCGATTCGACCGGCGGTTTTGTAAATGACGGCCAGACGTGGGTGTCCGGCCTCGAAATGGACCCGTTCCTGGGCATGAATCTTGGCATCAGGCCATCCGACGCAATGAAAATTGGCCTCGTCGTCGCCCTCCCGTACCTGGCCCTGATGGCGATCATGGTGGCCACCCAATATGTCCAACAATGGCATTCCACCTACGGCCAGGATCGGCCTAACCAGAAGGGCGCCGGCGCACAGCAGGCAATCACCCGAATAATGCCCTTGTTCATTGGCTTTATTTCCTACAATTTCCCAGCCGGACTGGTGCTTTATTGGTCAACCAGCAACCTGTTCCGACTAGGACAGCAAGTCGTGATTTTCAAGATCGATGGGCGCCCAACCCCGCCGGGAACCGCCGCCAAGGACTCGGGTCCGACCCCGGACCCTGCGGCATCAGAACCCAACAAGCCACAGCAGGGTGCCTCGAACAAGCGCCGCCGGCGCAAGAGGAGGTGACGTGAGTTACGTCGAAATTGAGGTTCGTGCCAAATCGGTCGACCTCGCAGTAGAAGCGGCAATGCAGGAGCTCGGTGTCGAAGACCGGGAGTATGTAGCGGTTGAAGTAATAGTCGAGCCCGAGAAGGGATTCCTTGGATTTGGGGGGCAGGATGCAGTTGTTCGAGTCAAGCGACGCAAGCCAAGAAAACGTCGAAACGAACGGCGCCGCAAGGCCCAAAACCGATCAAGATCGGGTTCGAAGCAGCAGGATCGGTCTCAGTCGGCTAATAATGGTAAGAGCCGAAATCAGGGCAGAAGCCAAGGCAAAGGACGAGATGTGAGTCGTCAACAAAGCGATCAACCAAAAACCGACGACCGACCCACCGTCGGCCTCGAAGAGCAGGCACGGATCGCCCGTGAGTTTCTCGAGGGCCTGGTGGCCGCATACGGTCTCGAGGGAACGGTCGAGACCTCGATCGATGATGATGTAATCGTGGCCAACGTGAACGGTGAGCAAACCGAGGCGCTGGTCGGGGTACGAGGTTGGGTTCGCTCATCTATTCACGAACTCACCCGAACCGTGCTTCAGCGATACAGCCAGGACACGGCCCGGGTTCGTCTCGACATTGCGGGATACGCGGAAAGACGCAGGCAGGCATTGACGATTTATGCCGACCAGTTGATCGACCAACTCAGTTCAGACGGCGGGGAGATCATGCTGGAGCCGATGAGTTCGGCGGATCGAAAAGTCATCCATGATGCTGCCGCGGAGCGAGATGGCGTGAAATCGTATTCCGAAGGAGAGGCTCCCCGGCGATATGTCGTTCTGGCAGCGGAGGGCGGCCCGGCTGAAGACGCCGGCGAAGAGGAATAGCCCTTCTACCCACACCCATCAAAATGGCCCGGGGGTTCCCCGGGCCATTTTTGTTTCACGTGAAACCTCGCCTTCTCGAATTTGAAACCATCAAGCGAAATATCCGACGATGAGCCAGACCGGGACGGAAGAAGTCTGGACGCGGTGCGCAAAATGGGCCGGTGTCGATCTCAGGATCGATATGGTGGAAAGGCTGACCAGATACCGCGATTGGTTGGTCGACGAGGCGGTGCCGGCCGGGGGAATTGGCCCCTCAGAGGCGGCGAAGTTGGATCGTCGGCATATCGGTGATTCGATTCTCTTCGCTACCGTTATCGACGACTCCTCAGAAGAAGTATGGGACCTTGGTTCCGGGGTAGGTCTTCCCGGAGTGCCACTGGCGGTGCTCAACCCGGATGTCGAGTTTGTCTTGATCGATCGATCGAGACGACGAGCCACATTGACTCGGCGAGCCGTGCGGATCCTCGGTCTGGAGAATGTTCAGGTGCGACAAGGGGAAATTGCGGGTATCCCTTCAAACCTCTCGACAATTGTCTCCCGGGCGACTCTCACCCCGGACCTGGCACGACGCGTGCTGGGCCGCCATCTCGGGACCGGCGGCCGGGCCCTTATCGGGGGATCCTGGGATTCAAGACCCTCCTACCAAGGCTGGAAGACGATTCACGTTCCGGCTTCGGTTCTTGACCAGGATGTCTGGCTCCTTATGATGCGACAATCGTGATTGACAGCCATCCCCGCATAGTTGCTCTGGCCAACCAAAAGGGAGGCGTCGGAAAGTCTACAACCGCGATAAACCTTGGGGCCGCACTGGCTTTTCAGGGCGTGAAGGTTCTTTTGATCGATCTTGATCCCCAGGGGAACGCCACCAGTGGGCTCGGGATCGACCGCGAAGCGATTCGGCTTTCCATCTATGATGTCATCCTCAAGGAGGCGGAATTGACCGATGCGGTCGAGCCGACCTCGGTACGGAATCTGTTTGTTGTTCCGGCGACGATTGATCTGGCGGGGGCCGAAATCGAGTTGGTAGCGCAGTTTTCACGTGAAACACGGCTTAGATCGGCAATTGAGCAGACCAATCAGGACTATGACGTCGTGCTGATCGACTGCCCCCCTTCATTGGGACTGCTCACGGTGAACGCCCTGGCCGCGGCCGACGAGGTGTTGATCCCTATCCAGTGTGAGTACTACGCCCTGGAAGGTCTCAGTCAACTGCTCAAGAATATCGATCTGGTTGGCTCGAACCTCAACCCCGGCCTGAAGGTTGGAGGGGTCGTACTCACAATGTTCGATGCCAGGACCAACCTGTCTCGGGATGTCGCCAGCCAGATAAGGGAGCACTTTGGTGACATCGCATATCGGACCGTGATTCCGCGTTCGGTTCGTCTTTCCGAGGCGCCGTCATTTGGCGAGCCCATCGAGGCGTTTGACTCAATGAGCCGGGGCGCCATCGCATATCGACATCTTGGCAAGGAATTCAAGAAGAGAAATGGCTTGCAGGAGGTTGAAGGATGAGTGGGAGAAGGTCGGGTTTGGGTCGAGGTCTCGAGACACTCATCCCCACCCAAGAAGACGAGGAGGCCTCTGGGTTTCGCAATGTCCCCATCGATCAGATCGAGCCCAACCCCGACCAGCCGCGTCGCCGGTTCGACGATGAAACCCTGGAGGAACTCGCCGCATCGATGAAGGAGGTCGGTGTGCTTCAGCCAGTGGTGTTGACAGCAGCCGACCACGGATACCAGCTGATTGCCGGGGAGCGGCGGTGGCGAGCGGCCAAACGAGCGGGCCTGGTCGATATCCCGGCCGTAATCCGGGATACCGCAGGGCAATCAACGCTGGTCGAGGCCCTGGTGGAGAACGTTCAACGTCAGGACCTCACCGCGATCGAGGAAGCACATGCCTACCAACAACTCCTGGAAAATCATGGAATGACCCAGGAGCAGGTGGCTGACCGGGTTGGCAAGTCGAGGCCAACCGTGTCCAACACGTTGAGACTGCTCCAACTAGGGGACGAGATTCAACTGATGGTCGATGTCGGCGACCTCTCGGCGTCCCACGCCCGGGCCCTGGTTGGCGTCGATGACACCAAGTATGCCTTCCACTTGGCGACAAAGGCGAGGGACGAAGGGTGGAGCGTCCGTCAAATGGAGGATGCAGTCAGATCACGCAGGGAGATCGAGTCTGGACCACCTCCTCGGGTTCGCCAATTGCGTCCAGTGGAGATCATCGAGTTGGAGAGCCGTCTGACGGAGGTACTCGGGGCGTCTGTGAAGATCAGCTATCGCAACGAGAAGGGCAAGGTGGAGATCCGCTTTGGCAGCGTGGAGGAACTGGAGCGTCTCTACCGTTCCTTGGTCAATTAGCAGACGCTTCTGCGAAGAACTGCACGAGCCCCTCGACCACAGGCTCACCGATCGATCCATCGAGCCGTTTGCGTGACACGACAACTGCGGGTGCCCGGGTCTCCTTGAGCATTGCGCTGGCGCGTCCTTCGACTAAGCCGCCGGTCGTGTCTGACATCGAGCCGGCCAGCATTTCGCCGGCCTCGGAGCGGCTGTGTTCGGAGGAGAAGAAAAAGACCCGATCCTCACCATCGTGGCTGATCTGGAAGGCGACGATCAGGTCGGAGCCGAGGCGATTCGCTCGGCGCGCCCTGACTCTCTCAGGAAGGGAAATGTCCTGAGATCTGGAAAGAACTGGAAGGCCGCCGCGCTCCTGTAGGGCGAAGGCAGTCGCCGAGGCGGCTTCCCATGCCCCTCTTGCTTCTTCCGGATCGCGACAGCCGGCATCGAGGTAGATCCGGGCTCCGGCGATAGTCGGCCGAAGCCGCCGCAGCCATTCACGCTCCCGAACCGCTTGGCGGCCTTCCTTCATCTCTCCTCTGGTGACCAAATGCAATTCAGTCACCACCGACGGCCCGCTCTTGCCGTCCTCAGCAAGGCCGCGGTTGTGCTGGAACTCGATGACAGCAGCTTCGGTGTCCGGCCCGAAGATTCCATCGACCTTGCCCGAGTCGAACCCGAGTGAGTTGAGGCGCGACTGGAGCTCGGAGACGTCTTCTCCTCGGATCATGGGACGACGAAAATAGAGCAACCGGTCTCCGAGCCGATATCCCGCTTCATAAAGTGATCGCCAAGTGTCGGGTCCAACGATGGCGTCGACGTCCAGGCCCTTGGCTTGCTGAAACGCCGATACCGCAGCCGTGGTCCCCTCGCTGAATACCGAACGCTCGTCAGGAGTGGAGTCGAAACCAAGAGCACCGAGGCGGTCCTGGATGTCACCGATCGCGGTGCCCTTGTCTCCTGCTCGGTAGAGCCGCATGAGTCCACGGTATCCAATTTTCGGTAGCAGGTGCCTTTCTCCGCAGATTGCCCAGTTCGGCAACACATGTCACCTCCCGTAACTCGCTCCGCTCGAGGTGGAGGAAAGGTGTCGCGTTTGCTCCTGGGGGAGGAAACAACATCCTTGAGACCGGGGTTGGGGACGATGTTTCTACCCCCGGCGAACGAAGTGAGTTCTGGGGGGAGTACCGGCTGAGCCGGGGATCTACTCGATCAGAGGAACTCGGCGAGCTCGGCGAGGAGTCGGTGCTTGGGGGCTGCCCCGACAATGCGCTTCTTCTCGACTCCGTCCTTGAAGAGGATGAGGGTTGGGATGCTCATCACATCGTTAGCAGCAGCCGGTTGCGGATTGTGGTCGACGTTGAGTTTGCCGATGTCGATCTTGTCTTGTTCGCCGGCGATTTCTTCGAGCACAGGTGCGATGACATGACACGGTCCGCACCACTCTGCCCAGAAGTCGACGAGGATTGCTCTCTCACCGCTGATGGCATCGTTGAACGTTCCATCATTGAGAGTGACGATTTCAGCCATTTCTAGAATCTCCTTGATTGCTATTCAGAGAACCTGGGTCACTGATAAGTCATTCCTGGTGGGCCAGGAGTCTGCTGATTGATGCCGTTGCTCAGATCGTCGGCCAGACGCGCCGATCGCAAGGACAAGGTTTCGCCACTCCTCGTGTGGAATGGTGAAGCCGAGGACGCCGCGAGTGGTGATGACTGGCAGTCGAGATGGGTGACATGCATTGCTCAGCGGGCTCCTAACCACCGTTCGGCGTCCATGGCTGCCATACAGCCGGTACCTGCCGCAGTCACCGCTTGACGGTAAATATGGTCTGACACATCTCCGGCGGCGAAGACACCTTCTACCGAGGTCCTGGTCGTTCCCGGCTCGGTGATTTCCACGTATCCGTTGTCGTCGAGTTCCAGCTCGTCCACAAACACGTCAGTGTTGGGTTTGTGACCGATGGCGACGAACACACCGTCGGTCTTGAACCGGGTTGTCTCCCCTGTCTTGGTGTCCTCCAGGGTCACTGCTTCAACTGCGTCCTCACCGTGGATCTCGGTGACGATTGAATTCCAGATGACGTCAACCTTCTCGTCGGCGAGCGCCCGCGTCGCCATGATTCGGGACGCCCGGAACTCGTCGCGACGGTGGACGATGGTGACCTTTGAGGCGAACTTGGTGAGGAATAGCGCTTCTTCCATCGCGGTGTCCCCGCCGCCAACAACGACGAGTTCCTGATTGCGGAAGAAGAAACCGTCGCAGGTAGCGCATGCCGAGACGCCCCTGCCGGTCAGAATCTTCTCCCCCGGTACGCCCAACCACGTGGCCGTAGCCCCGGTGGCCACCACGACTGCGTCTGTGGTGTAGTCGTCGGCTCCGACACTTATCCTGAACGGCGTTGAGGTGAAGTCGACCTCAGTGACGTCGACCTGTTGGAGGCGTGCGTTGAAGCGTTCCGCTTGTTTGCGGAACTGGTCCATGAGCTCGGGACCCATGATCCCGTCGGGGAACCCTGGGTAGTTCTCAACGTCGGTGGTGATCATCAATTGGCCGCCGGCGGCGGTTCCCTCAAAGACCCTGGGATTGAGGTCTGCCCGCGCCGCATAGAGGGCCGCGGTGAGACCGGCGGGGCCAGATCCGATGATTATCAGCTTTTCGTGAGTCATTGTTCCGTCAAGTCCTCTTCATCTAGAGGTAGCCGCTTGATCCAGAGGTAGCCGCCGACCGAGATGAGCAGGACACCTACCAATGCGAGAGCTCCAGCGGTTGTCAACGGGATCTCGAGTGCACCGAAGATCGCAAACAACAGGAAGAGCATTGCAGTAAACGCCAAAGTGGCGGCCAGGATTCCCAAACCGCCCACACGAATCCATTCCGCCACACGGTCCACTGTCAGGGATCTGACCCTGAGCGCCAGCTTCTCGAGCAGGTCGGCGAATCTCGCCGGAAGTTCTTCCATGGAGAAGCAGATTAGTTAAAGACGGCGAGGATGCAGCCGAGGCCTGGAAGCGAAGCGAGGTAGCCCCTTCCGGCCTCTTGGGTTAGCCCTCGACTGAGAGCACCTTGCAGGTCTCGAAGTCAACCACAGTGAAGACTGTGTCTGCGTCTATCTCCTCGCCAATCGCGACGGTGAGCAGGTACATCGTCGAGACGTCAACCTCGCCAATGACCTCCTCTGCCGACAGGCCGGCATCTTGGACACAGTCGGCCGCGCGTCGAGCAGTCTCATCGCTGGAATAGGTCGCCGCGGCTTCGGAGGAGGTGGGCTCAATACTCCGAGCCTGTTCGACGAGTAGCGAGAAGGTCGCGACGTCGAGCGAGCGACTCGGTGTCTCGGTGCCGTCGCCGGCGTCTTCGGCTGTGCCGGCGTCTTCGGCCGAGGCGACGTCTTCGGCCGAGGCGATCGTGGTCTCAGCCGCCCCAAGCTCATCCGCCTCCCCTTTATCTGCCTCGAGTACGGCCAGGTCATCGGTCCCATCGGCGGGGGGCTCCAACGCTGCAGGCGCGGCACTGTCAGAAGTCGAAACACCGCCCAGTTGCGAGACGACACCCACAAGTCCGACGACAACGAAGACACCGGCGGCCGCATAGGACCATCGGTACCACCAGGGTGGAGTCTTGACGGCCGGCGCGGCATCCGCCCTCAGGTCGGTCCATAGATCTCGGTGAAGAGCTGCTTTCTCCAGGTCGGTCATCGTTGCCGGTTCGACGGCGGCTAGAGCGGCGATCACAACCCTGTGGGATTCGTATTCAATCCTGCACTCATCGCAGGACTCGACCAGGGCGCGGGCAGTTGTCTCGTCTTTCAGGGAGCCGTCGGCTAGCGCGGCAATCGTGTTGAGATCGTGCCTATGCATGCGTTCGCTTTGATGTTCTCATGAGGCTGTTTGGTTCCCGAGTTTCTTGGCAAGAAGCCGCCTGCCTCGAAATACTCTCGACTTGACGGTGCCAACCGGAATGCCAAGCGCATTGGCCGTTTCCGGCATGGAAAGCCCCTCCAGGTCGGAGAGGACAACGGCAGCTCGAAACTCGGCCGGAAGAGCCTTGAGGGCTTCTTCGATGTCTGGCCTGAGGGCGGCCGACTCCATGGCATCCTCAGCTGACGGATCAGACGGATCGACATGGTCGGGGAGATGCTCAGATGGGCGGCGCTTGGCCTTTCGGAGTTGGTCGTAACAGGTGTTCACGGCGATTCGATAGATCCATGTTCCGAGCGCGGACTCACCCTTGAATTGCCCGGCCTTTCGGAAAAGGGTGAGAAAAGTCTCCTGCGCGGCGTCGAGTGCCTTTTCCCGGTCGCCCATGATTCGAAGACAGACTGAGAACACCCGATCCTCATGGGCTCGCATGAGCTCGTTGAATGCGTTTCGGTCGCCGGACACCACGCGAGCGATCAGCTCGGAATCAGTTCCTGGCGACGTCACGGTGAGAATCGTACTTCTGAGAGCGTGGAGAAAAAGCTCCCGTCACCCTGCTCGGGCAGATCGGTCAGCCAGAGGAGCCAATGACCGTCCGATCGGGGTGGCAGCGTCAGAATCGCGGATCCCAAGGGTGCCTGAGCGCCCATAATGCGCTCCCATCCTGTTAGTTGAGGGTCGGACGCCGTCGCCCAATAGATCTCAAAGACGGTGCCGGGTGAAAGGCCGATCAGGAGGATCTCGCCGGGCGTGCCCTCGACATCGAAACGGAGACCTACGCCGGGCTTGATCACGGGAAGGGGTTCCTGATACCGCTCTGTGCGCCACGTTGTTGTGCTGTTTTCGTCAAAGAGGTTCGGAATCAACTCGTCGTTCTCACCTCCCTCACCGAAAGGATCGAAAGAGGCGGTGTCGTCGATGGAGATGGGTTGGGTGGGGACGGTTGCCTCGCTGCTGGCAACGGTTTCCCCTGGGTCGGGCAAGACCTGTGTTGGAGTGACGGGCAGGATCGGCCCCCCGCCGGTGAAAAGCCTGCCGAGGACTACCAGTCCAACGGCGACCACGACAAGGAGGCCCGCTACCAGCAACAACCTGCGCGAGGTGGATCGGGGCTCAGGCTGTGGCACCCGCACTGTCGGTGAGGCGAGAAATGCCTTCTCCAGCTCGTCAGCGGTGAGTCCTCCTGATTGACCCTGGCGCAGTATCAGGTCGAGACTCCTCGGAAAGCCGTCGATGCTCTCCGATGGCGGTGGCCCGCCGGGAGCGGAACCAGTGACTGATGACTCGAGCACCCCAGCGAGAGCTCTGACATCACCATCGATATCGGTTCTCGTAGGCCGCCCAAAGGAGCCCAGTTTTGCCGGGTGAGCGACTGAGTAGGAGACGGAGGAGAGATCAATGTGCCCATGTGGATTCCCCGTTGTCTGAAGGGCGGCGAGGGCGCCGGCCAACCCCGCGGCGTTGGGCAAGAACTCTTCCAGATCCACTACCCGGCCTGCACCCACTCGATCCTCGAGGTTGGCCCCGCCGGGCCATTCAGAGACTGAGTAGGCGCCGCCCTCAACCGTTTCGACAGCGAAGACGCGTACGAGATGGGGGTGCGTCGTCTTGGCAGCCGCACCCACGGATTCGACGAACTGTTGCCGGCGTGCGGCGGTGGTCTCCGGTCCCAGTGATCGGATCAAGACCGGTCTTTCCAGGGAGGTGTCGGTGGCGAGCCACTCCTCGATGTCCCCGTCACGACCTAGCCGCATCTCCAGGCGATATCGGTCGGAGATCGGTGGCGGCATCGGCCTAGGAGCCCGCTGAACAATGCATGTCACTCATCTCAACGACCAGGTCATCTCCACTCACGGTGTCTTCGGCTCCGCCATTCCGCCACAAGGAGTGGCGAACCCTCGTCCTTGCGAGTGACGTGTCTGGCCGCTGATCTGAGCAACCACATTACTCAGCAGACTCCTAGTTCAGCAGCTAGCGCCCCGGACGGGGCACTACTGTCAACCCTCGAACCTGAGGACATGGAGCTTGGATCCAGTCATGTCGAATCCGGCTCGGAGATAGAACGCCCGCGCCCTGGTGCTCTCGGGCCTGACGTTGAGGATCATCGTGCGGGCACCACGGTTTCTGGCCCAAGCGGTTGCGGCATTGAGCAGCGATGACCCGTATCCCGAGCCTTCGTGGTCGGGAACAACAGCGATCCGCTGGAGAAACGCGGTGTCCATCTGAGTGCCCACCACTGCATACCCGAGCGGCTCTGAAACATCGCCGGCCATGATCACCGCAACCGCGGGAGTTGCCTTGAGCGCCTCGGATAAGCCACTTTCTCCTAGTTGCCAGAAACCCTCAAACGCCAACCGATCGATCGACACAAGAGCCTCCATATCAGGTTTGTCGTCGACCCGCGTCGGTTGGGGACCGGGCTCCGTCGGTGCGCCGAGTGAGCGTTCCATGATGTCCAGTTGGACTTGGTCGGCGTAGCCGGCTTTACGCCAGATCCTGGTGGCGAACTCGTAAAGGGCGGGGGAGAAGACCGAGCCGTCAACCAGCTCGGCCAAATGCGCTGATATGTGGTTGAGGAAGGACTGCCCACCCCGTTCGAGTCGCAGCGCGATATCGCTGAGGTCGTCGTTCCAGGGTCTGGCCACCGCCTTGGCCCAGCCCTTTCGCAGGATCACTGGTGATGGCCACTCGCCGTCGAGGTGGAGCCGATTGGACACATGTGGGAGAGTACGGAAGTGAACGTTCTAGTCGCCTCTCACCCCTCGTCGTTGAAGCACGACACGAGTCGGAACCATCCGGAGCGTCCGGAGAGAGTTAGCGCTGTATTGAGCGGCATCGACGACTCCGGTCTGGAGGTAGTCACCCTCGAATCACCAGAGATACTGCGGTCGGAGCTGGCTCTCGTCCATGATCCCGAGTACATCGCCATGTTGGAGACCTTTTGTCGGCTCGGTGGCGGTGCCCTCGACATGGACACGATCGTTTCGAGCGAGACATGGGAGGCTGCTCTGACGGCGGCCGGGGGGGTTGCCGCCTTGACACGGGCCATGGCCGATGGCTTCGACGGAGTGGGGTTCGCCGTCACCCGTCCCCCTGGTCACCACGCCGTGGCAGATCGGGCGATGGGGTTCTGTCTGTTCAACAATGTTGCTGTGACGGCCGTTCTACTCAGAAGCCATGGTGAGCGAGTTGCGATCCTCGATTGGGACGTGCATCACGGGAACGGCACACAGTCGATCGTGATGGAGGATCCCGGAGTCCTGTACGTCTCGCTGCATCAGAGCCCGTTCTATCCGTTTGAGGGTGAAGTCGAAGACATCGAGGCCGGAGCGGCGAAGGGGACGACAATCAACATTCCCTTGCCAGCCGGCACTGGCGGCGATATGTACCTCCGGGCTTGGAATGAGGTTGTCCTGCCTGTCGTGGCTGAGTTTTCAGCCGACTGGGTGCTGGTCAGTGCAGGATACGATTCTCATGTCAACGATTATCTCGGCCAGTTCAGGTTGAAGTCGGCGGACTTCGGGTTGCTCGCTGCAGCTCTCGCTGGTGTTCACGAGCCGAACCGAACCGTTGTTGTCCTCGAAGGCGGATATGACCTCGATGCCCTACGTGAGTCCACCGACGCGACTCTGAGAGGCTTTGATGGCGATGTTGCAGCAGTGGACCCTCTGACTTCGCCGCCCGAGGCGACAGCGGCTCTGGAGACGGCCGCATTGGCCGTTTCGCGCCATTGGTCCCTTTGAAACCGGGCACCGATAGGTCCTAAACCCTTCTGATATCAGGCCGATATACAGGGCTGGGTCACATCGGAAGGATTTAATGGACATCAACATCGACGATCTTCTGCGCGACGCGGTTTCGGCGGGTGCCTCCGATATTCATCTGAAGGTGGGGTCCGCTCCAGTACTGCGCGTGGACGGTGATTTGCGTCGCGTGGACGGGTTCGAGTCGCTGCGCCCGGCGGACACGCAGGCGTATGCGGAGGCGTTGTTCACGCCCAAGGCCGCAGCTGACTTCAAGAGCTATGGATCCGCCGATTTTGCGTATGGCCGCCACGAGTTGGGACGGTTCAGGGTCACTGCATTTCGGCAACGCGGATCGGTCTCCCTTGTGCTGCGAAGAGTGGTACCCGGTGCCAAGAGTTTTGAAGAGCTGGGTCTTCCACCCGCGGTAGAGAAGCTGGCGAAAAGCAAGGCGGGAATTGTGATAATCACCGGCCCGTCTGGATCGGGCAAGACAATGACGATTGCCTCCATGCTCGATTGGATCAACGCCAACCGGGTCGTCTCGATTTTGACCGTTGAAGACCCCATCGAGATTCTCCACCCGGACAAGCGCTCCGTGGTCGTTCAGCGCGAGATCGGGGTGGATACCCCGAACATCGCTGAGGCTGTTCGAGGTGCACTTCGCCACGACACCGACGTCATCATGATCTCCGATATCGAAGACGTCGAAACGGCCAGAGCCGCTGTTGCCGCCGCGGAGACCGGTCATCTCGTCATCAGTTCGATGCGGACCACGGATCCGGCAGACACCATTCATCGGATCATCTCGATGTTCCCCGAACCCGAACAAGCCGTTGTCAAGGGTCAGCTCGCGACCCAGATGCTGTCCGTCATCAGTCAGAGGTTGTTGGAAACGAAGGACACCAAGCGGGCCCTCGTCTGCGAGATGCTCACGAACAACGAACGGGCCCAGGAGTGGATCCTCGCCGGCTCTGATCCTTCGGGCCTCGTCGAGATCATGAAGGAGAGCGAATTCTTCGGCATGCAGACCTTTGACCAGTCACTGCTCAAGCTGGTCGTTGCCGACGTGATCGAGCTGCCCGTCGCGTTGCCATACGCTCGCAACGTCCACGAGATGAGGGCCAAGGCGATGTCGGCCGGAATCCAGATTTAGAACTATTCCGCTGGGGATCCTGAAGGGGCCGGCAATTGCCGGCCCCTTCTACGTTGGGCGTGTTCGAGGTGCTTGCCGTTTCTCCCTCCGGCGAACGAAGTGAGCAGGACGAAGTATCAGCGGAATCGGGGAGGGGAGCGCGCCGAGGCCACCGCGGGCGAATATCCTGGCGACCCGTGATTCCCAAACGTCTCGAGTTTCTGGTGGCACCCGATCTCCCGCCCGTCCAACTGGCGGAGATCTTCAAGCGCGGCGGTCATCAGCTTTATCTCGTGGGAGGGTCGGTTCGGGATGCGTTTCTGGAGCGCCCCGTAGAGGACTTCGACTTCGCCACCGACGCCCGTCCTGACCGCATCGAGGAACTCCTTTCCACGTGGGGAGACGCGGTCTACACCGTGGGAGCCACCTTCGGGACGGTCGCAGCTCGGCACGGTGAAAGGACGGTGGAAGTTACGACCTTCCGTGACGAGGTCTATCGCGACGACTCACGAAAACCTCGGGTGACGTTCTCGGACAACATCGAGACCGACTTGTCGCGACGCGACTTCACGGTCAACTCGATCGCCGTCTCGGTCGCCGATATGAAGCCCGTCGATCCGTATGGAGGCTTGGCCGATCTCGCTGCCGGCGTTCTGCGAACTCCGTTGGACCCGGAGGTC
>CAXMPS010000338.1:0-7402 GCA_964194995.1 uncultured Gammaproteobacteria bacterium
TCTCGGTGGTCGCCGTATCATTAAAAAACTCCACCATGGTCACGGAGACCGCCGATGACCAACTGCGAGGCACGGCGCTGACCCTCCAGACGGCTCTGGGTTTCCTCCTGACCCTGGTGACGATTAGAGCTGTGCCGGCAATCGCCGAAACTGCGAGCTGGCAATGGGCTTTCCCGATCTTGGCCCTCGGGCCCGCACTCGGCGTGCTCGCGATGATCCGACTGAGGAGGAGTCCCGAAGCGGCCAAGCTGGCCGGCGGGCGAGGTTAGGAGCCCGCTGACCACGGTGTTCTGCAACAGACTGCTTTAGGTCTCCGGTAGCGGAATCGGGTTGCCGTTGCAGTCGATTCCCTCTGCCGGCCGATAGGTGGCCTCGATGGTGTCGATGACCACTCGCCCGTCGGAATAGGACCTCTGACGATCGGTCGCAACGTAGGTGCAGGCACCTTGCCGTCCGATCCTCTGCTCGAGTTCCTCGACTTCGACGTTTGCGGTCGAGTAGATGGACACGGTGATCGAGCTGCCGGTGTAGCTCGTGTCGATCAAGATCGGGTAGTCAGTCGTGTTTCTGAGAGCCAGGTCGGGGCCCGGAGTCGAGATGGTGGCCTCTCTGCCATACGGGTAGCGCGAGAAATAGATTGTGTGGCTCCGGTATTCGTCGAAGTCGAGACCGGCGAAGTAGGCGGCGTTGAAGATTGTGGTGGCGAACTGGGATACGCCGCCTCCGACCTCCTGCACAAGATGCCCTCGTCGGATCGCCCCGGCCGCTGCGAAGCCGTTGTCGACCGTTCTCGGGCCAACAAAATCATTGAGGGAGAACGTCTCGCCCGGCAGCAGATATACACCGTCGACCATGTCTGCCATGCGCTGGATGTTCTTCACGCGGGTCTGGCAGCATTGGTGAGGCGTCGTGAACGACGAGACCTGTTCAACGATGAGAGAGCCGTCCGCCCAGGCGATGACGTCTGGATCCTCCAGGCCTTTGGGCTCGAGGACAATCGCAAAAAACGGTTCCGCCTCGCCGGACAGAATCAGGTCGGCGACCAATTCAGAGGAACCCTCGTCGCAGCAGATTTGTGCTGGTCGCCCGAGTTTCACAACACGTACTTCGCCTTGGACCACCTCGAGGACCGGGCTGCGCGCCGGAATCACCGGCCCGCCAAACAAGAGCTCGAGCCGCCGTTGCATGCCTTCTGTGTCGAAGTCGGCGGTTACCTCGCCGTCGGACACTGTGAGGATGAGGTGAGCTCGGAGATTCTCTGGGCTCAATCGGAGTTCGCTGTCACCGACCTCGACCCTGAGCCCCTGATTTGTGAGCTGACTCCACGTGGCGGCTGCATCTTCGGCTGTTATGTCGCTGACCGTCGGAGGCAGGTCGACCAACTTGGCCGAGATCCGTTGGAGCGGGTTCAACAGGTCGATCTCGCCGAGGCTCGCCACGAGATAGTCCAGGTCGGCCGTTCTTCCGGTCTGCCCCGGAACGATCGAGAGGTGGCCGCGGTCATTGGTATGGATCTCGGGCTCCACCGCCGGGACGGCTGTCAGCAAAGGCAGTATGCCCGTCAGATCGGCCCTGGCCTCGTCGGCATCGAACCGCCAGGAAACCCGAGCATGGCTGATCTGCAGCGGCGTTGTGGCCCATGAAGCGAACTGAGAAAACAGACCACCGGTCCGCCGACTGTTGACCACCGCATCAATCGTCGCTTGCTGGTCGTAGTGAAACCCGGCTTCTTCCGGGGAAATCCACACACTTCCGCCTACGAATTGAATAGCAATCTTCTCCGAAAGGACCTCATCGGCATGTGAGGCGACCTCGGCGCCGACCTGCTCGGGCGTGAGTCCCCCCATTTCATTGCCGTTCAGCGTGACGCGGGCTGCGACGAGTTGGCCGTCTGTGGAAAGATGCGATGACCAAGCAAAGCCTGCGATGCCGATCAGGCCGCCGAGAACGAGTATCGGAAACCAGGTGATGACGTATCGGGGAGATCTGTGCCGTGCCACGTCCGATGACATGATATTGGGTGCGGGTTCATCTCCCTGTCATGAGGAAGAACGTCGCCGTCCCGACGGTTGATTGAATCCATGAGATCTGCCGCGGACCAGCAGCACATGGCCTGGCTAGCCCGATCGTTCGGCCGCCCCGACTACGCCCCGCTGACTGGCGCCGATCTGGAGATATTGATCGGCTCTGCCGAGTTGATCTCGAAATACCCCGGGACTCATCTCTTTCGCGAGGGCGATCCAGCATTGGCCGCCTTTCTTGTCGAGAGCGGCGATGTGGAGATCTATCGCGGAACGGGCTCCAAACGCAGGGTGGTCTCGCGGGTCGGTTCCGGCTCGGTTCTGGGCGACATTGCGATGTTCGGGGACGGTCCCTACATCTCCTCCGCGCAGGCCGTCGACAGAGTTCGGGTATTCAGGTTCGACAAGGACAAGCTTCTTCCCGAGCTGGCCAAGCATCCGGCCATCTGTCTTCGCTGGCTGGTGGCCGGGCTCCGCCAGCTCGAGAGCACCCAGAGGCGCGTTATCCATCTCATGCACAAGACGGTCCTGAGCCAGGTGGCCGATCTGCTCGGGGAGGAAGCTGACGCCAAGGGCGAGGTCCGACTCTCTCAGACCACGATCGCAACGCTTCTTGGCGTGAGCCGTCAGTCGGTGAACGAAGCGCTAGGACGGCTTCGGGAGCAGAGCGCGGTCGAGACCGGCTATCGCCAGATCAGAGTCCTTGACCCGGACCGCTTGGAGGCGATTGCCACCTCGTGAGGGTTGCCGGCGCCATATCTGGCGGTATAGATGCAGAGAAATGGCCCGAAACCAGGAGTCTGTCGTAAATGCGACAGGATGGCGCCTGCAGTGCCTGCGGGAGCGTTGTGAGGGCCAATGACTGCTTTGTTGATACCTGCGTTCATAGCCGGATTGGTCGCGACGGTGAACCCGTGCGGGTTCGCGATGTTGCCGGCCTATCTGTCGTTCTTCGTGGGATCGGAAGGGTCGAGTACCGCGCCACTGACCCGAGCGCTTCGCATCGCTGGGGTCATGACGCTGTCCTTCCTGATCGTATTCGGAGCTGCAGGTCTCCTTCTCACCCTGGGTATACAGACGGTCATTGGGGCTCTCCCCTGGCTGGCCCTCGTCGTTGGCGTGGGCATCACAGGACTCGGTTTGTTTGTACTTCGCGGTGGGGTGCTCACACTCACCCTGCCCGGCAAGGGCCGGGTCAATCGCCGCTCGGTATTCGTGTTCGGCTCCTCTTACGCCGTGGCATCCCTGAGTTGCACACTTCCCATCTTCCTGTCGCTAGTCGTGGGCTCGATCGCGACGGCATCACTCGGTGAGGCTGTCCTCCTGTTCGTCGCATATGGCCTCGGCATGGCCCTTGTCATCAGCGCGATCACGGTCGGTCTCGCCCTCGGCCAGAATCGGATGGTGCTGTGGATCCGCGGGGCGAGCCGATGGATCCCGGTCATCTCTGGTTCCATTCTGATCGCGTCCGGAGTATTCGTTGTTTGGTACTGGGCAACGGTTCTCAGTTCAGGATCGGTGACGCTTGGTGAGGTCGGAGTTGTGCGATTGATCGATCAACTCTCAGCGTCCATCGCCGGACTGGCGCGCGGCAACGTCGGATGGTTCGTTGCTGGTTTGGTGTTGTTCATAGGGCTCGGGGGACTGGTGTTGGCACGTTCCAGGGGCCACACTCCTGAGGTCGATCCGGCAGAGAAACCGAAGCTCAAAGTCTGAACCCTTGACGAGATTCGCGAAGTTTTGATATGATGTGGTCTGACCGCTGGGTCCGAACTAGGCCGTCGAACGGTCCGGTTCAACAATTGAAAGATTCGATTGGAGGCATGCTGACGCGTCTGTTAGCATGCTTTGTTCTGCTCTATCCCTATCTAAGTCCTGTTCCCAAGGAGGCTCCTATTGGCTTCACGCGTGGCTGAGCGCTTCTCATTCGGGAAGATTCCCGAATCCCTACCCCTACCCGACCTTCTAGCTGTTCAACATGAGTCCTTCCAATGGTTCCTCGATGAGGGACTGAAGGAGATTTTCGACGAGGTGAGTCCAATAGAGGACTTCACCGGTTCCCTGGCGCTTGAATTGACCGACCACCGTTTTGGTGAACCTCAGATGAGTATCGAGGAAGCCAAGGAGCGCGACTCCAACTATGCCCTCCCCATGTTCGTCACCGCCCGGTTCATGAACCGGCAGACCGGTGAGATCAAGGAGCAGCAGGTGTTCCTCGGCGACTTCCCGATCATGACGGAGAAGGGCGTGTTCATCATCAACGGGACCGAGCGGGTCATCGTTTCTCAGCTCGTCCGTTCCCCGGGCATCTACTTTGCCGAGACGCCAGACAAAACCTCAGACAAAATGATTTACTCCGGAAAGATCATCCCCGGTCGCGGCGCGTGGCTCGAGTTCGACACCGACAAGAAGGACACAATCGGTGTCCGGGTCGACCGCAAGCGTCGTCAGTACATCACTTCCTTCCTCAAGGCTCTTGGCATCGCTGAGACCGATGAAGAGATCCTTGAGATGTTCGGTCATGCCGAGTCGATCAAGAACACGATCGAGAAGGACACGGTTGTAGACAAGGACGAGGCGCTCCTCGATCTGTATCGGAAGCTCCGCCCCGGCGAGCCGACCACCGTCGAGTCGGCCCGTGGATTGATCCAGACCCTCTTTCGCAACCCAAAGCGCTACGACCTCACCCGCGTCGGCCGCTACAAGATCAGCCAGAAGTATCGCGAAGAGGCTCCTGAGGACTACCGAGCCGAAGGACTTCAGCTGTTGCGTGACGAGGACCTCATCGACGCCATCAAGTATCTGGTCGCTCTTCATGCGGGCCAGGAGACCCTGGTCA
This sequence comes from uncultured Gammaproteobacteria bacterium, assembly GCA_964194995.1. Taxonomy (GTDB): domain Bacteria; phylum Actinomycetota; class Acidimicrobiia; order Spongiisociales; family ZC4RG35; genus JACZUI01. Next base: position 4,861 of record CAXMPS010000338.1, read on the forward strand.
CTCACACCGGTAACGAGATTCGGGTCTACACCGACGACATCGACCACTTCGGCAACCGCCGGATTCGCACAGTCGGGGAGCTGGTGCAGAACCAGTTCCGGGTTGGGCTCACCCGTCTCGAGCGAGTCGTTCGTGAGCGGATGACCACCCAGGATCCGGATGCCATCACGCCCCAGAGCCTGATCAACATCCGGCCCGTCACGGCTGCCATCAAGGAGTTTTTCGGAACCTCGCAGCTGAGCCAATTCATGGACCAGCCCAACCCGCTGGCAGGGCTTACGCACCGCCGCCGCTTGTCGGCTCTCGGCCCCGGGGGTCTGTCCCGAGAGCGCGCCGGGTTCGAAGTTCGCGATGTTCATCCCTCTCACTACGGACGTATGTGTCCCATCGAGACACCTGAGGGCCCGAACATCGGCTTGATCGGCTCGCTCGCTTCTTACGCGCGAGTCAACAGGTTCGGCTTTATCGAGACCCCTTACCGAAGGGTTGAGGGTGGCAAAGTCACCAACAACGTGGAGTACTTGACTGCCATCGAGGAGGAGAGGTACGTCATAGCCCAGGCCAACGCGCCTCTCAAGAGCACCGGCGCATTCCAGAACAAGCGTGTCCTCGTTCGTCGAGCCGGTGGTGAGGTCGAGTACGTGCTGTCGAAGAACGTCGACTACATGGACGTGTCGCCCAAGCAGATCGTCTCGGTGTCGACCTCTCTGATTCCGTTCCTCGAACACGACGATGCCAACCGTGCCCTGATGGGCTCCAACATGCAGCGCCAGGCCGTCCCACTTCTGACGTCCGACGCCCCACTGGTCGGGACGGGTGTTGAGAGACGGGCCGCTCATGATTCGGGGGACATGGTCATTTCGAATGTCGCCGGCGAGGTCGTGGAGATCAACGGTGACGAGATCGTCGTCAAAGAGAAGGGCGCCAACAAGAAGCACACCTTCACCCTCGACAAGTTCCGTCGCTCGAACCAGGGCACCTGCATGAACCACAAGGCCCTCGTCCGCGAAGGGGACAAGGTCAAAGTTGGCGACGTGCTGGCCGACGGGCCCTCAACCGACGCTGGGGAACTGGCCCTCGGCCGCAACCTGTTGGTCGCCTTCATGCCGTGGCGAGGCCACAACTTCGAGGACGCCATCGTCATCTCGGAGCGTCTGGTCAAGGACGACGTCCTCACCTCGATCCACATCGAAGAGCATGAGATCGACGCCCGCGACACCAAGCTGGGCGCCGAGGAGATCACTCGCGACATCCCCAACGTCCCGGAGGAGGTTCTGGCGAACCTCGATCAGGAGGGGATCATCCGGGTGGGCGCCGAAGTCGGTCCCGGCGACTATCTCGTGGGCAAGGTCACGCCGAAGGGCGAGACCGAGCTGACCCCTGAAGAGCGTCTGCTCCGTGCCATCTTCGGCGAGAAGGCGCGCGAGGTACGCGATACGTCTCTGAAGGTCCCGCACGGCGAAACCGGCAAGGTCATCGCCGTCAAGATGTTCAAACGGTCTGAGGGGTTCGATCTTCCCCCCGGGGTCAACGAGCTGGTCCGTATCTACGTTGCCCAGCAGAGAAAGATCTCCGAGGGTGACAAGCTCGCCGGCCGTCACGGAAACAAGGGCGTTATCTCCAAGGTGCTTCCAGAGGAGGAGATGCCGTTTCTGCCCGACGGAACACCGGTCGACATCATTCTTTCCCCGTTGGGCGTTCCCTCGCGGATGAACTTGGGTCAGGTTCTCGAAACCCATCTCGGCTGGGCAGCAGCCCAAGGCTGGGAGCCGTTCAAGGGCGACAGCCCTGCGGTCGGCGGTGCCGAGGCATGGACCAAGGTTTCAAGCCCCGTGTTCGACGGCGCCCGTGAAGACGAGATCATGAAGGTCATCGAGAACGCCAGGCCCAACCGCGACGGCGACAAGATGGTCGCCGACGACGGCAAGGCGGTCCTTTATGACGGGCGCACCGGAGAGCCGTTCGATACCCCGATCACTGTCGGGTACATCTATGTGCTCAAGCTGGTCCACCTCGTCGACGAGAAGATCCACGCTCGGTCGACCGGCCCATACAGCATGATCACCCAGCAGCCCCTTGGTGGAAAGGCCCAGTTCGGCGGTCAGCGATTCGGCGAGATGGAAGTGTGGGCCCTCGAGGCCTATGGGGCTGCATACGCCCTCCAGGAGCTCTTGACCATCAAGTCCGATGACGTCCAAGGTCGAGTCAAGGTCTACGAGGCCATTGTCAAGGGAGAAAACATCCCCGAGCCGGGCGTTCCGGAATCATTCCGGGTTCTCATCAAGGAAATGCAGAGCCTTTGCCTCAATGTCGAAATGCTCTCGGCAGGTGAGGAAGTCGATCTTCGGGATCTCGAGGAGGAGACATACCGGTCAGTGGAGACCCTTGGCATCGACCTCAGCCGTCCCGAGCGGCCCGACTCCGATTAGGCACTCTTTTTGAAGCATTACAGACGATTCAAGACGGAAGAGGCATAACGTTTCATGGCCCAGCAACACCTATTCGATGAACTGAAGATCAGCCTGGCTTCCAGCGACCAGAT
>CAXMPS010000339.1:0-1408 GCA_964194995.1 uncultured Gammaproteobacteria bacterium
TCGGCCAATAGGGGCAGCAAGAATATGATGGTAAGGACACAAAGGACACCGGCGAACAGGTTCGCGATCTGGGTCTTGCCTCCCGCACTGACACTGACCGCGGTGGCGGTCAGCGATCCGGCGACCGCATACCCGCCGCCCAGTCCCGCACCGATATTGGAGACCCCTATCGCCAGCAGCTCCCGGTCCGGGTCGATCGGCTCGCCGCTCTGCTCTGCGGCCCGCTTGAGGGCCGACAGGCTCTTGGTATACCCGAGCACCACGATCGCCAAGGCGCCGGAAATCAGGGCGATGATTTGGCCAAATGTGACGCCGGTCGGCAGGCCAAGGCCCGGCATGCCCCCCTCGATTTCGCCGAGCACGGCGATGCCCACCTTATCGAGGCCAAGGAGTCCGACGAGGATGATGGACCCCACCAGCACGATGACAGGACCAGGCAGACGCGGTACGAACCGTCGCAACAGCACGAGCGCCAAAACGCTAATGACCCCCATCAGCGTCGTCGCGACTTGGGCCTCCGGCAGTGCCTTCATCAGTCCGATCGATGAACGAAAGAATCCTTGCGACGGCTCCTCGAGCTCGAGCCCAAGCAACACACCCAACTGTTTGAGGATGGTCAACCAGACCACCCCCTCGGTGAATCCCTTGAGGACCGGATCGGGTATCAGATCGGCGATCCAACCCATCTTCAGAAAAAAGAACAGCACATACAGCACACCAACGATCAATGCCAATGCAAGGGTCAGCGCGAGGTACTCACGCCCCCCTACAGAGACCGATGCGACGATCCCAGCCGATAACACCGCAACGGCCGCGTCCGGCCCGACAGCGAGCAGCCGGGAACCCCCGAAGACGGCATAGCCGAGCAGCGCCAGTGGGACGGTGTAGAGACCGACAACGGGGTCGACGCCGACGATTACCGCATAGGCCAGCGCGAGCGGAATCAGCACCGACCAGATCGTGGCGCCCGCGATGAGGTCCCCCCGCAACCACGAACGCTGATACTCGGGCAGCCACCTCAGAATCGGCATCCAACTTCTCATCAGGTGGTCTCCGTTATCGTGGACCGATGAGCCCCACCACCACACAGCCGTCATGCTCAGCGGGGATTATATTTCCTTCCGCTGCGCCCGGTTGTTAGCTGGCGGTTCTCAGCTCGTCCCTTGAGGAATCTCGTGGCCCATCACTCAGCATACCATCAACAAGATCACACGATGGATAAATCATACACCGCGAAAATATCTCGTCGTCATGATACCTGCCGAGGCATTCCCACAAAACTGTCGCACCGCAATCTAGAATGTGGCCAGACGACCAACCAGATTTATCAGAAATACAGACGCACAAAAAAGGAAGACAACGCCTCCATCGGAAAGGCGTTGGCATCCAGAAAACAACAAGGGCGAGG
>CAXMPS010000340.1:0-4839 GCA_964194995.1 uncultured Gammaproteobacteria bacterium
ACCTAACCGATGGTCGGCTGGCATGGCAGTCGGTTGGGGAGATCTACGACGAGTTCAACTTCCCCGACGGGTTCACTATCCAATTCCCCAATTCCAAGCCTGCCTTCCGCGAAACCCTCTACGAGTATTTCCCCGACGAGCGCCAAGCCATCGACGACTACCTCGACCTTGTTCGGGCCGCGGCGCGATCGTCTGGCGGGTACTTGCAAGCACGGGTGGCTCCAAGACTCTTGGCTCCGGGCGCCAAGCGCAAGGCGGCCAAGGCAGCTTTTCCCCACATGAAGGCCACCACAGCCGACGTCCTCGCCTCACTCACCGATGACCATCGTCTCCGGGCAATTCTCGCCGCTCAATGGGGCTATTACGGATCGACACCCGAGAAGTCGTCCTTCGCCATGCACGCTCTGATGGTCGCCCATTTCCTGTGGGGTGCCTACTACCCGGTGGGGAGCGCAGCTTCGATTGCTACCGAGATGTTGAAGACGGTTGCCGACGCTGGAGGCTGGACCGCTATCCGAACCGAAGTCGACGAGATCCTTGTCCGCAACGGGAGGGCCGTCGGCGTGAGACTTGGCGACGGTCGCGAGATCGGCGCTGACCGGGTCATCAGCGCCGCCGGCGCCCCGGCTACCGCTCGAATGCTCGATCCGGGGGTGATCCCGGTCGACCGGGACGATGTCCCGGCCAGCCCAGCACATGTCAGTCTCTACCTCGGATTTGAGGGCGACATTGCCAGCCATGGCGGAGCCCGGTACAGCCAGTGGTTCTATGAGACATGGGACATGGAACGCGACATCTGGGATGTCCGCCCCGACCGCGAAGCAGATCGAGCAGATGTCCTGTATTGCAGTTTTCCCTCGCTCAAGGATCCTGCGCACGATTCTGGCCCTCACAACCGTCACACCGGGGAGGTGATCACGTTCGTGCCCTGGGACACTTTCGAGCCCTGGCTCGGCAGCAAGTGGAAGAAGCGGGGACAGGAGTACGACGAGTTCAAGGACCAGATCAGCCAGGCACTACTCAATCAGTACCAGGAGCGTTATCCCGAACTCGCTCCCATGATCACCTTCACCGAGCTGTCAACGCCCCTGTCGACTCATCACTTCGCTCGATCGCACCGGGGTTCCATTTACGGGCTCGCCTCAGAGCCAGACCGATTTCTGGATGAAACGCTGACCCCAAAGACCCCCATCAAGGGTCTGTATATGGCCGGCGTCGATGTCATGGCGCCTGGGATCGCGGGTGCTCTGGGAGGAGGGGCTCTCGCTGTGGCTGCGGCCGAGCCGCTTGAAGCCATGCGCTATCTGCGCCCGATCGTGGCCGGGCGACATTTGTAATGGGCGAGGTGTAGCTTCGGATTCAGTCACTGACCAAGGAGGAATCGTGGCGACGTATATAACCCTTTCCAAATGGACCGCTCAAGGGCTCGCGAACATCAAGGACAGCCCGGGTCGGCTCGACGCGGCACGGGAGCAACTGGCTCCACTTGGGGTAACCATCAAGGACTTCTACCTCACCCTGGGCGAGTACGACTTCCTGGTGGTTGTCGAGGCGCCGGACAACAAGACGGCCGCCATGGCGTTGATCGGGCTTGGCGCTCAGGGCAACGTCAGCACAACGTCGATGGCTGCTCTCACCGAGCATGAGTTCAGGAACATCATCGCTGAGATGCCCTAAGAACGGGTTACCAGCCGAGTAAGGGCCCTCTCAGCGGGCGAACAGGTGGACCGTCCAGATCTTGCCGTTCTGGTCCATCCAAACTCCTGCGCCCACATGGGTGTAGTCGCCCAGCATGCTGTCGCGGTGACCACTGCTGCCTGCAAGTAGCGAGAACACTGAGGAGACACTTCCCCCGGCCCCGACATTCTCGGCTACAACGGACCATGGTGGGATGAGCCGACCCACATTGGAGTGGCTGAGGCTCCCGGACGTTCCCATGTTCTGGGCCCAGGCCTTGGCTTCAGCATCGAGCGATCCGCTTCGGATGAGCGTGGCGAGACCGTTGGCGGAACGAAGACCGTTGATGCTGGAGACGAACTGGTTGGCGTAGTCGTCTCGGTATCCAGCCTGAATGGTGGTGGTCACTTGCGTTGTGGGGGGCGAGATGTCGGCTTGAGTAGTGGGCGGCGTCGACTCCTTTGGACTGTTTCCACTGTTCGGTTCAGTCGCGGCGGTCGGAGTTGTGGCGGTCGTGGTCGGGCGATGGCGGGGAAGCGTGGTCTCCGTCACGTTGGAAAGCACTTGGTCGGGCTGGCTTGGTGCTACCAGGACCAGCGTCAACGAGGTCGTGGTGGGCTGGGCGACAGTTATCGAGGCGCCTTTGAGCGTGCCTGGGCTGGCAGAAGCATTGGTCGTGCCGGTCTGGGGTGCGAGAAAGAAGACAAGGGCAGCGACCATCGCACCGATGGGCACGAGGGCGTAGAGACGTGACTTGTTCATTGCTGGGATGGGAGGCCGGGACTAGGGGGAGGGTGGACCGTGGAGCGCCACGATAACGGACCGGGCTGCTCACCTGCAATCGGAAGTTCTATGCGCGGAATCATCTGAGTCGGTCAGTTCTCGACCGGGGAGTGTCAACCGGTCGTGATTGGTTGGCTTCCCACTCCTCTTTGAGGATTCCGTAAATGGTGGCGTCTACCCACTCCCCGTTCTTGCGATAGGCCTGTCGAAGGACGCCCTCACGGACCATCCCGGCACTCTTCACAAGTCGAAGGCCGCGAGCGTTGGAGGTGTACACGTCGGCCTCCATTTTGTAGTAATCGAGAGTGGTGAATCCGAGTTCGAGCAATGCGGCCAATGTTTCTCCCATGATGCCTTTGCCCCAGTAGGGGCGGCCCAACCAGTAGCCGACGTCGGCCCGGCCCGGTTCGCCTCGAGGGCGGGTTCCAATGGCACCCATGGCTTCGCCGGCCTGCCCGCTGAACTCCCCGGTCTTATCCCTCACAACCCAATGGAATCCGTAGTCGGCAAAGGTCTTGTTCGAGCACTTCTCGATCCACTCTTGGATATCGGATATGTGATCCGGCCCATCCCATAGAAGAGTTGTCGTGACTTCTCTCCTGTGCTCTCCCCCTATGAGGCCGAAGAGGATGGGCGCATCACTTGGGCGGGGGAGTTCGATCTGGACACGCCTTGTCTCAAACGAGAAGATATTCTTGGAAGTGGGAACCGGGCCGCGACCAGACATTGCGGCACCCTAAATCACTTTCCTGATTCATGACGTGCCCCGTGAGGTGCTTGGCTGTCAGGGCCCGATACAGGTTTCGCTCAACCCGACGCCTCCACGAGCCGACACTATCTATGTCTTGGCATCGCCAAGACTTTCCTCCTCCAGTGCGAGAGGGGCCGCCATCGGTGGCCCCTCTTTCCGTTGTGGCGGGGACATGTCGGTGGCGGTGACTTAACTCGCGACGAACCATGACTTCAGCGATCAAGACATGGAGCGCCAACAGTGAATCGAACTGATCTTCACCGAACGGCTGCAACTCTCTCCCTCCTGGGGTTGGCGTTAGCCCTCGCCGGATGTGCTCCCGACCCCGAGACCGGACGGACCACCTTGAGCGGCCTCGCCCCGTCTGCGTCGGTTCGATCGGTAGTCACCCGGATAGTGGATGGCGACACCCTCCACGTCTCGGACCTGGACGAGCGGGTGCGTCTCATAGGGATCGACAGCCCGGAAGTTGGCGGGGATACCGAGTGTTACGGAAGCGAAGCAGCCGATCACCTCGCCGGCCTTATACAGCCGGGAACGGAGGTGGAGATCCGCTTCGACGTTGAGACGTTCGATCGATACGGCCGGTACCTCGGATACGTCTATCGGATCAGCGATGACCTGTTCGTCAATGAGCGCATGGTGAGCGACGGATACGCTCAGATTTCGACCTTCCCTCCCAATGTCAGGCACGTCGGTGAGTTCAAGAGAGCCCAAGCGGAAGCTCGACAGGCCGACATGGGTCTATGGGCTGAATGTGGTGGCTAAACCAGGCAGGTGATCCGTGGAAGGCCCGAGACGACCTCTGACCAGGCGTCGCCGAGATCGTCGGATTGCCAGACGGTGCCGCCATGGCCGACGAACAACGAACCGTCGACCGCCGCGAGACAATGGGTATCGAGGTTGGAGTCAAACGACTCGGGTAGGCCGTTGGTCAGCTGTTCCATCACCGAGCCGTCAAAATCAGTCCGATACAACCGCCCATCCGAGGCTCGAGGGCCATTGGAGGCCGAAATGAACACGGTGTCCTCGATCACTGCCACAGCTCGGCAGTACGAAGAGAAAAGGCCCTGGCTGCGGGTGTCGAAATCATGTCCGTTGTGGGACTCCGCCAGACCGTAAGCCGTGGCTGCGAGGACCACACCCTGGCGAGTGGGATGCGTCACTACTTGATGGACATCGGCCTCGAGATCAATCGTTGGGGAGATCCCTGTGTTGTCATATCGGAGGATCCCACCCACATGGATGTTGATATAGAGCGCCCCGTCGAGATCGACGGCCATCGACCTCACATCGGCAGGCCCACCCCAGGGTGTGTACCAGCGATCTCGTCCGGGGGCGTCTGCGAAGAACTCCGACTCAACCAATTGCCCATTCTCGAGTCGGAACAGCCGGGCTTCGGTCGACCCGACAAACACGGTGTCGTGAGACGGTTGGATGCAATTGAGGGCGATACCGTCGGTGCCCGACGCGACAACCTCGCTGTCGAGATGAATTCTCCCCTTGCCGTCGACGGCCCACCACCCATCGTCGGATCGGGCCAGGTGGTTGATCCGTGTCCCGTCGATCAAGACGGCGCCATCTGAGTCGAAGGCACCCGTCGCGGTCCCGATCAAGACGGTCATGTC
>CAXMPS010000341.1:0-20087 GCA_964194995.1 uncultured Gammaproteobacteria bacterium
TCGGTGTATTCACTGGTCTGCTCACTGATCTTTGTACTGATGTCGGTGGCTCGGCTGCCGACCTTACGGGCAGCAACGACGGGAGCGCCGACAGCGGCGTATAGAACGTTCTTGGCTTTCATTTCATAACTCCTATTCGGATGTCTTTGTGCTCGCAGGCCCGTTTGACTGGACCAGAGCCTTGTAAATGTCAAGCAATACTCTCTTGTGATCCGTGCTCAGTCGCCCGTCGGCGTCGATGGCATCGACGACAGTTGGAGCCTGAAACTCCTCGTCGATGAGACCGGCCCTCGTGTAGAGGGTGTTCGCCGATATCTGGAGCGCCCGAGACAGCTGGTTCAGGATCTGAGCTGATGGCTTGCGAATGCCTCTCTCGATTTGGCTCAGGTAGGGATTCGAAATCCCGGCCGAATCGGCCAGCCGTCGAAGAGACAGGTTCGCCCTCTCCCGCTGTTCACGGATAAAAGCGCCGAGATCCGAGTGCTTGCTTTCATTCATCTAGTGCAAACATAGAGCTAAGTGCTAACAATTGCAAGCACTCAGCTAGCATCAGCGTTCTTCCGTTTCTCAGGGACCTTGTCGAGTCAGCCTGCGATGTGCCCACAGCCGCAGCTTTGTCGTATCACAACGCTTCCCCGCAGTTCGGTAAGCGGTTCGACCGCCTTGCCTGCGAGCTGATCGAGAAGGCTGGCCATCGCCAAGTACCCCATCCGCCGCGCCGGCAGGCGAACGGTGGTGAGCCCCGGCTCCACAAGCTCGGAGACATCGATTTCTCCATACCCCGCTATTGCCACATCTCGACCAACCAGCCGCCCCGACATCTTTGTCGCCTGGATCGCACCAATTGCGAGCAGATCGGTTGCGCAGATGACTGCGGTGGGCTGACTGGAGGCCTCCAGGATCTCCGCCATGGCCGTACGACCTTCTTCCGAAGTCCACCCGGGGACCTCAAAGATCCCAGCTTCTCCCGTCGAGAGGCCCAGCGCCAACATCGTTGTGTGGTACTGCTCGACGATCGGCCTGATGTTGGGATGATGCATCGGGGGCGTGATGAGACCGATGGTCGAATGACCATGTTCGGCCAGATGTCGGATCAATTCGCCGACAGGAGAGGGGTCGAGGATCACCGAGGGATAAGGGGATCCCGGCCAATCTACGAAGACCATGGGTGGGAGGTCTGTCGCGTCCAGGTCAAGGGATTCAGGGAGGGTTTGGGACACCACGATGATCCCGTCGACTCCACTGGCCACGAAATGCCTCAGGTACGACTCGGCCGAGTCCAAGCGCTCACTGGCGAACGCGACCAGGATCTGAGACGGGTCGCCGGCGGCGGCTTCCTCCATACCGGCAAGGACAGGTTCGTAGAACGAGGCCATTGCGGGGAGGATGACTCCTGTGGTGAAGGAGCGATGCGCGGCCCGCCCCGCGGCGAAACCGGCCAGAGTCCTTGCGACGACGGTTGTGCCTTGCCCCTGCCTCATCTCGACGAGACCCTGGTTCTCGAGCCTGCGATACCCGGCTCTTACCGTGTGCAGATTCACCCCGAGCTCGCCGGCGAGATCCCGAATCGTTGGGAGCCGTTGACCAACCCGAATCGCGTCCGAAGCGATCAACTGGGTCAGCTGACGCGCTATCTGGGTCTCGAGGGGGACCGATGATCGACGGTCGACCTTGAGATGTTGTTGAAGTTCCACTACCCAAGTACTCCGGTCTTGACAATAGTGCTACTCAGCTATAACAATTGAGTTCCTTCTCGAGAATATCCGTTGGACCAGAAATCATGACTCGGATCCGGTTGTCAGCCAGCATCTGCCTCTCCCTCTCTCTGGTACTGGCGGCATGCAGTTCCAATGCCGAGACGGCCGTGACGAGTGAAGGAGCAGTGACGACCAAGGCGATGGCCGGGACAACAGTGGCGGCCGATGCCACAGGCCCTACGCCAGTAATCGTCGATTACAGCCCCACCGTGTCGGACGTGGGTGGTCTCCTGTACTTGCTGTCCAATCCGGAGGTCGAAGTCATTGCAATCTCATTGCCGGTCACGGGCGAGGCCGGATGCGAGTTGGGGTTGGAGGTCACTCTCGGGATTCTGGCCATGTTCGATCAAGAGGACGTTCCAGTTGCCTGCGACCTCGACGTGTCTGCTGGGGCGCGGGCTTGGCCTGCTGAGTTCCTGGAGGGTCACGAGAATCTCAGCTTTGGTCTGCCAGAGTCTGACGGGACCAAAACAGGCCTGACGGCTCCAGATCTGATCGCCGTAGCCGCAGCCGATGCCGGCCGTCCCGTGGTCATTTGGGCGGTCGCACCGCTGACCAATGTGGCGAGGGCTCTCGACCGGCATCCGGAGCCCGTCGGCGATCTGGAGGGCATCGTGATCATGGGCGGGGCAATCGACGTGCCGGGGAATGTCGAAGGCACCGACGCAGAGTGGAATCTCTGGATTGATGTATCAGCGGCTACGGATGTCTTGGAATCTGGAGTGCCGATAACTCTGGTTCCTCTGGATGCCACTGATCAGGTACCCGTGCCCGGTTGGTATCGCCGGGCGATCGAGGAAGCCGAGCAGAGTGAGGCGATCGCCTATCTGTCGACTTTGGTGAGGATCTTTCCCTCGGTCAGCAGTGGTTTCTTCTATTTCTGGGATGAGTTGGCGGCGACGATCGTGGCGGACGCCGGTCTGGTCACCACCGAAGAGATGAACATCGTCGTCGTCGAAGGGGCCGCCGACGATGGTCGGACGATTCGAGCCGATGATGGGAATTTGGTGGATGTCGCCGTCGGCGTTCCGGATCCGAACGCCTTTTACGCCGAATTCCTGGGAAGACTGGCCGGTTCGCCGGTAACAGTGGGGTCCACGGCCACCTCGGAGGAGGAGGCATACTTCACCGCTCTTGAGGCTGCTTTCGCAGGAGTGGACGAAGCCCTGGAACTTATCTTCAATTCCCCGGAATTCTCCTCCGATGACTACGACGGGCTTTTTGTGGCGGAGGGTTTCGCCTTGCTATTCGACGCATTCGCAGTTGCGGACGGAATGGTTGTTGCATTGGAACCACCGGAATCGATGGCAGCGGCTCATGCGGACTATGTCAGCGCCGTGCAACGCTTCGGCGAGGTCAGGGAAGACACGCTGGCAGCCATAGCCGACGCGGGCTCATGGGATGCCTTGGATGGAGTGTTGGCCAATTTCGACTTCGGATTTAGGCAAGCCTGTCTCGCGCTGGTCTCGGAGGCGGGGCTTCGCGGTGTCGAGCTCGACATCCCCTGTTGAACTGTCAGCAGGCTCCTAGCCGAGGGCGTTTCCGATGAGGCTGCCGATGAACCAGGCGACCAGACCCCCAATTCCAGCAATCGCCGTGTTCTCGAGCCCGGCCATGAGCCAATTGTTTCTAGTGACCCGGGCCTTGACGACTCCGACGATGAAAAGACCTCCCAGCGCAAGAACCGTGGCCCACGTCAGGGCTTGGGTGGTGGAGTCGAAGACGATGAACGGGAGGATCGAAGGCAAGGAACCGACAAGGAACAACACTCCTGAAACCGTCATGGCGAGGAATGGAGATCGTCTCTCTGACTCCACGAATCCAAATTCCAGTGCCTTCATGGCGTTCAGCATGGCTTCATCCGACCGATCGAAGGCGTCCACGATTCCGTCGAGGTCTTCATCGGCAACGCCCATGTCACCAAACATTTCCCGCAACTGGGCGAGCTCCATGTCACGGTGGTCGCGGAGATGAACCTTCTCCAATTCCAGCTCTGACTCGAGAACCTCGTCCTGCGACTTCGTAGCCAGATACTCGCCGGCTGCCATCGATACCGAGCCGGCGAGGGCAGCGGCAATGGCTGTGAGCAGCACCTCCTCGGTCGCCAAACCGCCGCCGACGACCGCAACCACGAGGAGGAACACGGATACCAACCCGTCGTTCACCCCGAGAATGATGTCCCGCCAGTACTGACGCGACTCTCCGATGTGAGGTTCGTACTCCGGTGGCGTTGACGTGTCCTGGTCGGCAGTCATGGCGAGCGTCGATGGTAACTGTGCGCCGTCGAATCGCTACAGCCGGGATTCCAGCAGCTTGGCGTCAGCCGCTGGGACGAGTCTCTGATTTCGTGAGATCCAGCAGCGCAAGAACCGACACGACTCCGGCCTTGATGCCGAATCCGATGCTGGCTTCGTCCAAGAGAAAACCGGGCGAATGGAGATCGTTGCCCCGTCCCGATGTACCCAACCGGACCAATGCTCCTGAGGTCTCGCTCAAGAAATTGGCCAGGTCTTCTCCTCCCATGCTCGGCTCGGTGGATGTGATCGTCTCGGGACCGAGTAGCTCGGAGATTCCCGACACCAGGATCGAAACGACCGATTCGTCGTTGACCACCGGCGGAATCGCCCGCACGTAGTCGAGGGTATATTTCGCTCCCGATCCGGCGAGGATCGTTGTGATCGCCTTGTCCATCAGTCCGGGAAGGACTTCCCAGAGAGCGGTGTCGAGCGTTCTGGCCGTTCCCTTTAAGGCGATATTTGCCGGGATCACGTTTGCTGAAACACCGCCATGAATCGAGCCAAAGGCAACAGTGAGAGGGCTACGGGCATCGACAGTTCGTCGCAGCGCGTTGGGCAATTCGTGAACAACCCGAGCCGCGTCGGCTACCAGATCGACTGTCCGGTGAGGCCGGGCCGTGTGCCCCCCCGGCCCCTCGAGGGTTATCGAGAACTTGTCGGCGCTGGCAGTGATCGGCCCGCTGCGCACTCCGATCCTTCCAGTGGCCAGGGTCGGGTCGACATGGAAGGCGATGATTGCCTTGAGACCATTTGCCAACCCTTCGGCGACCATGTCGGCGGCACCTCCGGGGACCGACTCCTCGGCGGGCTGAAACAGGATTCTCACGCCACCGGCGAGATCCAGCTCGCGTAGCGCGAGCGTCAGGCCGAACGCGATAGCCGCGTGAGCGTCGTGGCCACATGCATGCATCCACCCGGGATTCTGTGAGACCGGCACGTTGCCTTCCGGCTCCATGATCGGGAGGGCATCGAGATCAGCACGGAATCCGACGATCGGCTCGTCACCGATGTCGAGCCACAACCCGGTGTCGGGTTTACGGTCGTGGAATTTCACACCGTTCTCATCCAGAGAGGCTGCGATCAACGCGGTCGTCTGGTATTCCTTGTAGGACGGCTCAGGATGGCGGTGGAGTAGGCGCCGCAATTCGACGGCCTTTGGAACGATTCCCTCAACCAACCCCGCGAGCCTCTCGGGGGCGATCACGTCCTCAGGCTAACCGCGGTTTCAAAGGGTGTTCGTCGGCCAAAGAGGCGCCGATCTGGCCAACGGCATTGTTCAGCGGGCTCTCAATAAAAGCGTGCCTCGAACACCTGCCGGGCCCGCCTGGTAACTCGCCGATAATGGTCGCGTAGATCGGCGGCGCGGTCGTATCCCAGGGAGTTGGCGACTCGGGTCAGCGATCGTTGGTCGGTGGGAAGCGACTCGGATACCCGCCCGGTTTGGAGATGAAGACGGAGCCGGACTCTGGTGCAGAATAGGTACGCGTCCTCTAGAGCACGGTGCTCGGTCGTGTCGAGGTGCTCGGCCTGGCGTAGTCGTCTCAAGGCCTCGAGAGTCCCCGTGACGCGAAGGTCGGGGTTGGCACCGCCGTGTTGAAGCTGGAGCATCTGAGCGAGAAACTCGACGTCGCTGATGCTGCCCCTGCCCAGTTTGAGGTGATAGTCCGGATCCTCGCCAGGAGGAATTCTCTCTTTCTCGACACGAGCCTTGACGTTTCGGATCCCGTGAAGCACCTCGGAGCCGATCCGGTCCTGCCAGACGATGGGCTCGATCATCTCGCTGAAAGCTTGACATAGAACCCGGTCTCCGGCCACTGGTCTGGCCTTGATCAGTGCGAGCAGCTCCCACGGCTCTGACCACTCGTTGTAGTAGCGCCGATAACTCTCCAGCGACCGGGCCAGTGGACCGCTCTTGCCCTCGGGGCGGATCCCGGCGTCGAGCACGTAGGCCTCTCCGTGCTTGCTCGGCTCGGTGAGAATACGGCTCAATCCGGTTGCGGTCCTGAAAGCGCGGTCGCGGTCTGTGTCGTCGGCAAACACATACATCAGGTCCAGATCCGATTCGTAGGACAACTCTCGACCGCCCCACTTGCCCATGGCGACCACCGAGAAGCCCCCCGTGTCCGGTCCAGCGACGATGTGAAGGGAGCCGGCCACGGCCGCGTCGCCGCTGTCCGCAAGCGAGCCGATGGTGGCCGGGATTGAAACTGTACCGAGGACGTCACGAGCTGCTACTCGCAGCTTTCGCCGTCTGGCGAACCGTCTCACCGTTCCCAGTTTGGAGTCGGTGTCCGGCCGGGAGTCGAGGAGGCCGATGAGCCGGGTAGTCGCCGCGTCTGCGTCTCGAATCTCTTCTAGACGCCGGTCGTCGGCCAGCCTCGGGACGAACTCGGGTATTCGATCGATAAGAGATCCAAGCAGGCGACCAGTCCCCAGAAGCCGACAGAGACGTTCTCCTGCAAGAGGGTTGCTCTGGAGCAGAGTGACCAACGCCGAGTGGTCAGGAGTGTGGGCGAGCAGGGTGCGAAGCTGGCCTAGTCCCATGTCCGGGTCAGGTGACAGCGACAGCCAATCGAGCATCAAGGGGAGTACCTGATGCATCATCTTTGATCGCCGAGTGATGCCCGATGTCAGATCCTCGAGTGCTCGCCGAGCCGAGTGGACGTCTTCAAAACCAAGGACCTCGAGTCTCAGGGCAGCCTGATCCATGCCGAGTCGCGCGCTGGGCGAGCCGACCAGAGCGTCGAGGATCGGCCTGAAGTAGAGACGTTCATGGATGTCGCGGACGTCGGTTCGGACCTCGGCATGTCTCTGTTTGAGCGCTGTGGCGGGCTCGCCGGACAGCCCGAGTGACTGGCCGATTCGGGCCAGGGATTCGGTGTCGCGAGGAAGCTGATGCGTCTGTCGGAGGTCCCATAGCTGGATGCGATGCTCCAGATCTCTCAAGAACCGGTATGCCTCGATAAGCCGGTCGCGGTCGGTGTCGCGGATATAGCCATGGGCGGCAAGTGCATCCAAAGCCTCCACTGTTCCGGGGCATCTCAGATCCGAGTCGAGTCTGCCATGGACCAGTTGCAGCAACTGGGTGGTGAACTCGATGTCGCGTATCCCCCCGCGAGCTCTCTTGATGTCGTTGGGGTCCGCGTTTTGTTCGGTCTGGTGCTTGATTCTTCTGATGCTGCGAAGAGCCTCTGGATCAAGCCCCTCATCCCAGACCACGCCGGAAGCGAGTTCGAGAAACCGCGCACCAAGATTGCTGTCACCGGCGCTGAACCGCGCCTTCAGCAGGGCCTGGAGCTCCCAGGCCTCGGCCCACCCGTGGTAATAGCGCTCGTACCCATCGAGGCTTCGGGAAAGGGGCCCCATAGCCCCTTCAGGTCTCAGGCCGGCGTCGACCTCCAGGGCCGCACCGTCGAAGGTGGGGGATGAGAGGTTTGCCATGAGACGGCTCGCCAGGGCGAGCGCCGCCGCACGGGCAGCTGCCGGATCAAGGCCCTCCGGATCGTGGACGAACACAAGATCGATGTCAGAGGAGTAGTTGAGCTCTCGAGCGCCCCATTTGCCCATGGACATCACGGCAAACGGCAGTTTTTTCGCGATCGGATGAGCATCGGCTATCGCCGCCCTTGCCGAGTCGAGTTGGCCGGCGACGATACGGTCGATGACATCGGAGAATCGGGCCGTGGCCTCGGAGACATCGACAGACCCGCTCAGGTCGTCCCCGGCGATCTCAACCAGAGCACCGCGAACCTGGAGCGTCACCGACCTATCGGGCCCTTCCTGGTCGAGCAAATTCGGGTGTTGGCTGAGAGTCAGTGCCAGCGCCCGGCTAGACGACACAACAGCCGCAACTCTTCGGAGTCGGCGGTCGTCCGTTAGCTGTTTGGGATCAGCCCTGACGATGGGCAGCAGCCGATCCCAACTCCCGGCCGGGTCGGGCCCGGTATCGATCAGCCGCGCCAGCTTGGCCCTGACCCCAGATGGGAGTCGTGCCATATCCTCGGCTGCGTGCGGGGGAATGGTCTCTGACAGCTCGCCGTCGTGCACACCATCAGGGTAAAGCTGGAGTCTGTTGATTAGTGCATGCATTGTTCAACGGGTTCCTAGGCGTATCGTGATCACATGCCAGTTCGCGTGGCGGGTGCACAGATAGACCTTGTTGTCGGAGATATTGCCGGCAATGAGCGCCGGATTCTCGAGGCCATGGCGTGGGCTGAGGAACAGTCCGCAGATGTTCTGCTGTTGCCGGAGCTCGCCGTCAACGGTTACCCGCCTGAGGATCTGGTTCTTTGGGAGGACTTTGTCGACGGGGGACTGGGATCATTGGGGCGGCTGGCTCGATCGAGCGGCGACACCGCAGTGGTCGTGGGGTTCGTCGATCGTGTCGCACACGACGGTCTGTTGGCAGGAGATTCGATTGAGCGGACTGTGGCCAACGCAGCAGCCGTGCTCCACCGAGGCGAGATTGTCGGCATCTACCACAAGATTCTGTTGCCCAACTATGGAGTGTTCGACGAGGACCGGTATTTCGCCCAGGGCAACGACCCTGGTCGTCTCTGGGAGATCGGAGGCGTGGCGACGGGTGTATCCGTCTGCGAGGACATCTGGAGCCCGAGTGGGCCGCCGGCGGAGCAAGCACGGGCCGGAGCTCGGATCTTGTTCAATATCAACGCTTCCCCATTTCACCGCGGCAAGGCCGCCGATCGGGAACAGATGCTCGCTGAGCGGGCGAAAGAAGCCGGAGTACCCGTGGTCTACCTGAATCTCGTCGGCGGACAAGACGAGCTTGTTTTTGACGGGGCTTCCCTCGTCCTCGCCGCCGATGGGACGGTCGTTCACCGATCGCCACAATTCGAGGAAGACCTGTTCGTTGTGGATGTTCCCTTGACCGGTGAACCGATCGCGGACGGATCCCCAACACCGCTGCTCAACTCCACCGAGGAGGTCTACAAGGGCCTTGTGACCGGGTTGGGCGATTATGTGCGAAAGAACGGATTCTCCCAGGTCGTAATCGGGCTTTCCGGCGGTATCGACTCTGCGCTCACCGCCACTATCGCCGTGGACGCCCTCGGTCCTTCCGCAGTATGGGGAATATCGATGCCGTCGCGGTTCTCGTCTCAACATTCGATAGATGACGCCCGACAGCTCGCCGAGAAGCTCGGAATCAGGTTCGACATGCTGCCCATGGACAAGGCCTACGCCTCCTTCTTGGAAATCCTCGACCCTGTCTTTGACGGCACCGACTTCGGTGTCGCCGAGGAGAATCTTCAGGCGAGGGCTAGAGGGGCGATTCTGATGGCGATTTCGAACAAGTTCGGCCCGATGGTGGTGGCCACCGGCAATAAGTCGGAGATGGCAGTGGGTTACGCCACCCTGTACGGGGACATGGCCGGGGGATATGCCGTTCTCAAGGATGTGTTCAAGACCCTCATCTACGAGCTGGCAAGGTGGCGCAACAAAGACGGCGCTGTGATTCCGCAGAGCTCCATCGACAAGCAGCCCTCGGCGGAGTTGCGACCTGATCAGAAAGACAGCGATTCCCTCCCGCCCTATGAGCTGATGGACGCGGTGCTCGAGCGCCATATCGAAGCGGATGAGGGAGTAAGTGAGATCGTGGCTGCCGGCTACGACCACGCGCTGGTGTCGAGGCTGGTGCGGATGGTGGCAACCAATGAGTACAAGCGGAGACAGGCAGCTCCAGGAGTGAAAATCACGACGAAGGCATTCGGCAAGGATCGCCGTCTTCCTATCACCAACGCCTACCAACCCAAGGCTGAATGAGTTCTCCGATTCTCATAGACGGTATTTCGTCGGATGGTCGCATCGAGGTGACCGACTCTTCTGTCCTGCGTGGTGACGGCTGTTTTGAGGTCATGAGGGTCTATGACGGAGTTCCTTTTGCCGTGGACAGACATCTCGAACGGCTAGGCCGAAGCGCGAGGGCCCTCGACATCTCCCTTCCGAATCGTGAGGAAATCATCGACTGGGTCCGACGCGTTATCGACGGGCAATCAGACGGTCTGGTGAGGATCATCGTGACCAGAGGGTCGGCCCCGCCTACTGGCGAGGCCGAGCCCAAAGTTATCGTGTTCTCCCATGGCTTCGAGCGCGTTGTTGGCTCTGTCCGGCTCATGCCCGTTGTGTCACCGTGGCACGGCGCCGGTGTCGACTGGGCGCTGGCCGGAGCCAAGACCCTCTCCTACGCCCCGAATCTGGCGGCGATCCGGGAGGCCGAGGCCGGAGGGTACGACGACGCCCTACTGGTTTCCCGAGATGGCGGCATCCTCGAGGGCCCGACGTTCTCGGTCGCCTGGGTTATCGACGGCTCCATCGAAACTCCCTCTCTGGACCTCGGGATTCTCGATTCGATCACTCGCCAGATAGTCATCGAGGAGGCCGGCGAATGTGGTCTGGCCCTGACCGAAGGCCAATGGCAGCTAGATCGCCTGACCGAGGCGACCGAGGTCATGGCCATCTCGACCATTCGAGAGGTTCAGCCGGTCTCGGCGATTGGCCAGACTCTGTTTGATTCCGGAGAGGTCACAGCCCTGCTCGCGCAGAGGTTTGCTCAGCGGAGGGGCTGATCAAGTGTGGGACAAGCCTCGACCTCGACCTCTCCGGTCCAGGACAGGAGTAGGTAGACGGCCCGGCCCCGGTGGAGAATCTCGGTTGAGTCGAGAGGAATCTCACAGGATGCGACGTGGCCACCATCGACCAGATAGGAGATAGCCTCGATCTGGGAGGGGATGGTCAAATCATCGCGCCCTCCCCCAAACAGGCCAGAGTTGCTTTCCGGCCGATGTCGATACTCGAGGATGCCGGCGGCCAGCCGAGACAATTCGGTCTCGGTGACGCCCTGGGCGGGGCACTCCTCGGCGTCACCACAGCCGAGCATCTTCTCGATGAGGAAGGGGTGAGGGTCGTTGAGCCCAAGCAGGGTGACCACCCCGTAGCTTCCCTCGAGCGGAGGAGCCTGTACCCCGAGCAACAGCTCTGCCAGCCTGGCTAGCTGTTCTGGGGTGGCTATATCGTCGGGGCAGGACCAAGAGGTGAGCTCATCGCATGTCCATGAGATGCCTCGAGCCGCAAGAGCATCAGGGATCCATTCGTAGAGTGAACCGTCATCGTCCAGATAGGCGCCCGAGTTTCCGTCCGAGCGTGGAGCTCGGGACGATGCCTTTCGCAGGCTCGTGCCTGCATCTACCGGGACCCCGCGTCTATCGCGCAATTCGTAATGGAGATGCGGAGAAGTGCCCTCGGCATTGCCAGAATCGCCGAGCCAGCCGAGTAACTCACCTTGGGCTACCGAGTCGCCCACCTGTAAGTCGATTCGGACCCCCAGGCCGAATCCGTCATCTGTGCCGTAGGTGTCATTGTTGAGATGGAGATACCAGCTCTGCCAACCGTCCTGGTGGCGGATGCTGAGCCAGCAACACTCGTCCGTCCCGACGTCATTGTGAATCTCGGAGACAGTCCCATCGCGGGTAGCAACCACATGAGTCAGCCTGGGTGCCCCCAGGTCGACTCCTTTGTGGAGTCTCACCCCGCCATCTCGCTCGGCGCCAAAGACGGAGAGGAGGCTGCCCTTGAAAGCAAGCGGATAGGTCATTCGATAGACGAATGGCTCGCAGCGCGGCTTGGCGGTGGTGCCGGTCCCGGCGGGCACCGTTGTGGTGGTTTGGCCTGGGAGGGTGGTGGTGGCTGAGGAGGGCACCGTTGTGGTTGTCGCGTCCGGCAAGGTGGTGGTCGCGGCCGGCATGGTGGTGGTGGTCGTGGAAGCCAGGGTGGTGGTGGTCGCGGAAGCCAGGGTGGTGGTGGTCGCGACGGGGATGGTGGTGGTCGCGACGGGGATGGTGGTGGTAGTTGTGCCCGAAGGGGCGGTGGTGACCGTCGTTGTCGGGTTGGGATCCGTGGTGCTGGTCGGAGGAGGTTCTAGGTCATCGAGAGTAGTTGGCGGGCACATTGTGGCCGCATCGACCGGTGGTGGTGGCGTGCCCACCACGAACAGCGCTATCACGAGTGCAGAGGCCCCCACGACGACAGCCCCGAGTCTGCCCGACATCGGCGCAAGGTTACTCACCGCGCGCATACCGGTGTCGAGGCGGTGGGCCCGCGATGTCGTGTTGCCGGGAACCCTGCCGTAGCGCAGCTACGTTGAACGTCCATGAATCTGCCCAAGATCACCCGAGTTCTGGCTGTGCTTGTAGTTATGGCCCTAATCCTCTCTGCATGTGACGGCGATGAAGCAGAGCTCACCACGACCTCGACTTTGGTGACAGAGACTTCGGCTCCGGCTGATTCGACCACTACCACCGTGTTGCCCGGTGAGTCCACTACCTCCACGACGGCTGGCTCATCGGTCGCCAGCTTTGATGTTGTTGCTCGTGAGGCTGGCGACGCTGGGGATACCGTCTTCATAGTCATCCCGCAGGCTGCCTACACCGACGTAGACATGGAGAACTTTGTCGGCGATCTTCTCGAAGAGGGCGTCGTTACCTGGGGCGCCGAGATCTTCGACGACATTGTCGCTTTGGAGGCCTACCAAAAGGTTGAGGCAGATCGAACCGAGGAGGAGGTCGAGCTCATCGCCCAACACCACTTCGTGACGCTGGTCAACGGTGACACGATCATATTCCGCGGGCCATTCGAGGAATCCGGCGAGGTCTTGATCGGTAGTTAGGAGCCCGCTGAACAATCCATGTCACTCATTTCGACGACCAGATCATCGCCACTCGCGGCGTCCTCGGCCCCGCCATTCCGACCCGAGGAGTGGCGAAACCTCGTCCTTGCGAGTGGCGCGCCTGGCCGCCGATCTGACCAACGGCATTATCCAGCAGACTCCAGCTGGCCGACCGCTAGAGCAGCCAGGCGGCTACCAGAAGGAAGCCGCCAAAACCGAGCACGTCGGTGATGAGGGTGAGGAAGATCGCCGACGCCAGCGCCGGGTCCTGGCCCAGCCTCCGGAGGATCAGGGGGATGGCAGCCCCGGCCACGGTTGCGATCACCAGGTTGGCCAGGGTGGCGATGCCAACTATCACTGCGATCGTCAGGGGTTCCGAATTGCTGGCGAATACACCGGAATCGATCAGGAAATAGGTCAAGCCGAAAGAGACGAAGGCCAGAAGCAATCCGTTGAGGAACCCAACACCGCTTTGGCGTAACAGGATTCCCGACACCTGCGCTCTTGGCACGTCGTCCGAGGCCAGAGAGCGGATCATCACGGCCAGGCTTTGATTCCCGCCATTTCCTCCCAGCAGGGCGATAACCGGCATGAGAGCGGCCAGTACCGGCTCCCTGGTGATGATGCCCGTCTGACGCTCGATCACGAGTGCCACGAGGAGAGCCAGGGCGAGATTTAGAACCAGCCATGGCGCCCGCATCCGAAACGATAGGGTGACGTCTGTATAGACCGTCTCTTCGAGTCCGGCGCCAACTGCCGCGGCAAAGTCTTCGGTGGCCTCGTCATGGATGACCTCCATAACCGCCTCATTTGTGACCACTCCGAGCAGACGCCCGGCGGTGTCGGTCACCGGCACTCCGAGCAAGTGATACCGCTGGCAGATCTCTGCCACGACCTCGCGGTCGGTCAGGGCGGTCACCGAAATGGGATCGGCAACCATCACCTCCTCGAGACTCGCTCCAGGTCGGTTGAACACCAAGTCGCGGAATGAGATAACGCCCTTGAGGTTGCGATAGTCGTCGATCACGTAGACGTACTGGAGGTCTTCGTACTCGTCGCGGAGCTGTCTGATCCTCTCCACGGCCTCACCTGCGGTAAGGCCAATGGGAAGAGAGGCAATCTCTGTCGTCATCAGGCCGCCTGCACAGTCGGCTGGGAAGACGAGAAGAGCTCGAATCTCACGCTCGGTCGCATCATCGATCAAGGCAAGGACCTTGTCTGTCACGTCCTCGCCGAGTTCGGCAAGAAGGTCGGCGGCGGCTTCGCCTGTCATTTCGGTGACCGCCGCCGAGAGGTCGGCGATGGGAACGTCTTCGACCAGCTCGGCCGCAAGCTCGGGGGCGATTTCCTCGAGAATGTCAGCAGCTTCGGTCGAATCGAGTTCGCCCAGCAGTTCAGCGGCGTCGGCCTCCGCGAGCTGCTCGAGGACGTCGGCCGCGTCCCCGGGGACGGCCTCGGCCAACGCCTCCCACTCTTCCGGGCGCGAGTCGAGGTACTCGGCTACCTCGTCGTGATCGCGGCGCGCAGCCGCAACAAGAACCTTGGCAAGTTGGCGTGGGCTTCTGAGTCGGAGTCTCACCTGGGGCCCCTCGTCGGACGAACGGGCGTCAGGCTAACCCTGATCAGCCAACGTAGGGGCGTAGCGCCTTGATGGTCACGGTGAAAGTTCCGGCCGGTGCGTCGTAGTCGATCGAGTCCCCGACCGTGGCGCCGAGGAGGGCGCCACCCAGTGGGCTGGTGGGCGAGGCGAGCAACATCCCGGATACCTTGTTCTCTTGAGGGGCGACGAAATACTCCAATTCGTCCCCGTCACTGTCGACCACGGTCACGACGCTGCCGATCTCGACCTGGCCTGTGTCTTCGACCTGGCGCACCTCCGCGGTGTTGAGAAGATGCTCCAGCTTGCGAATACGGGCCTCCATCAGACCTTGATCGTTCTTGGCAGCGTCGTAGTCGGCGTTCTCGCGGAGGTCGCCGTGGGAGCGGGCCTCAGCAATCCGCTCCTCGATTTCCCGACGTCCTTCGGTCTTCAGTTGTTGTAGTTCGTCCTGGATGCGGGCATGAGCGGCCGGAGTGAGAAACGTTGGTTGGTCAGGCATGGACTCGGAGAGGGTACCGAGCGAGATTGCTTAAGCACTCTCTAGCATAGGACCGGTCAATGCTGCCAGATCGTGAGCCCAGGGAGTCGCGACGTCTCACATCTTGGGAACGACGCCTAACTTGAGGTTATGACCGAGACTCGTCTCACCAGGTACTCACACGGGGCTGGCTGAGCCTGCAAGCTCGGGCCCTCCGAGTTGGCGCAGGTTCTGCGTCCCGTCCAAGACCACCCAGCCGGCCAACATCCCGATTTGATCGTCGGGTTCGACACGGCCGATGATGCCGGCGTATATGCGCTGGGAGATGGTCGCGCTCTGGTGCAAACAGTCGACATCTTCGCTCCTATCGTCGACGCGCCCTATGACTGGGGGAGGATTGCCGCAGCAAACGCGCTCAGCGATGTCTATGCGATGGGGGCGACTCCGATGACAGCCCTCCAGTATCTTGCCTGGCCGAGGGATGACCTTCCGTTCGATCTCGCCGGCGAGGTGATGTCCGGGGGTATGGATGTCATGGCACAGGCCGGCTGCACAGTTCTGGGTGGCCACTCGATCGACGGCCCGGAACCTCACTACGGGTTTGCAGTCACCGGCCTGGCGGACGCAACCCAGGTGAAGACCAACTCGGGCGCCCGCGCCGGCGAGGCTTTGGTGCTCACTAAACCCTTGGGTATCGGGATCATCAGCACCGCCATCAAACACGGACGGTGCCCCGAGGCACTGGCCGCTACGGCTATCGAAACCATGGCCGCACTCAATCAGGCGGCAGGAGCCGCGGCTACGGCATACAACGCGTCGGCGGTAACAGACGTCACGGGGTTCGGATTGTTGGGACACCTGCGTGAGTTATGCCGTGCATCGGGAGTCGGTGCCAGTGTTCAGTACTCAAGAGTTCCGGTGATCGAAGGGGTCGCCGAGCTTCTCGCCGAAGGGATGTGGGCCGGGGGCTCCCAGCGCAACTTCGAGAGTCTCGAGTCCGAGATCGACAGTTCCCTCCAGGATGATCAGCTCCGGATCCTTGTCGATGCGCAGACCTCAGGCGGTCTGCTCGTTTCGCTTCCGCCCGAGGAGGTGGACGGGTTTCTGTCCGACCTCGCGGGCGCCGCCGTTGTCGGTTCGATAACCGCTGGGCTCGAGATGAGGGTCTTGCCATGAGCCGGGAGCATTTACCCATTGCGACGATGAATCCTGCTGAGCGACTCGACAACATCTCCGACGCTTTGTCGATCCCGCGGGCTCAGCGCCACATCTTCCTCTGCGCCGATCAGGCCAACCCCAAGTGTGCTCCGCGAGAGGAGACCGGGGAGCTTTGGCGGCATCTCAAGCGAAGACTCAAAGATCTCGAGGCCACGTCGGCACCGCCCACCTGGCAGGGAAAGCTCGATGTGGCGGCCACCCCGGTCCCCTCGGGAAAGGGGTCGGTTCTCAGGTCGAAGGTCGACTGTCTTCGCATCTGCGAGCAGGGATGCATTGCGGTTGTCTATCCGGAGGGGACTTGGTACGCCGACCTCGACATCCCCAAGCTCGACCGGATCATCGACGAGCACCTCATCGGAGGCGTCCCGGTGGATGAGTACATCTTCACTGTGGGAGACCTGTCGTTGTGAGGTTGATCCGCCGATTGTTTCTCCTGGCGATTCTGTGGCGGGCCCTCGCTCCCGTGATCACGCCGAGGTTCAAGCCGCCCCAAGAGCATCCGTGGCGCAACCCGGGTCGAACGGTATTCGTGGGCGACAGTGAGTTTCTGGTCCGCGAGGTGGGTCCGGAGCGGGCTGAGCCGATGCTCCTGATACACGGTCTCGCCGGCTCTTCGGCGGCGGAGTGGTACCGGATCGCGCCGGTCCTTGCCGAGAAGTATCGCGTGGTGATGGTCGATCATCGCAGCCACGGTCTTTCAGCCATGGCCCGCGATCGGTTCGATGTGGACGAGGTAGCTGATGACCTCGCCGGAGTACTCGACGAGCTGGGGTTTTCCAAAGTGGCGGTTGTCGGCTACTCGATGGGAGGAACCATCGCCCAGTCCCTGGCTCGCCGTCACCCGGGCCGGGTCGGCAAGCTGGTGTTGATCGCAACCTTCAGCCATACACCGCAGCCGATGCGAGCCATGAGAGTGCTCGCCGCCAACCTAACCCGGGCCTGGGAACGGCTCACCGGGTTGGGCACGCCCGAGGTGAGATCCGGGTATCTCCTGGGGACGGGGGCCGTGGAGGAGAAACACGCACGCTGGCTCTGGGAGGAGACCCATCGTCGAGATGTCGAAGCCGGGACTCAGGCGACTCTGGCGTTGCTTCGGTTCGATTCGCGTCCCTGGGTTGGGCGGCTTGGCGTCGACACGCTGTTGATCATCCCTACCAAGGATCAGCTGGTCCCGCCTGCCTGGCAATACGATTTGGCCGCCTCTCTGGGATCACCCGAGATAGTCGAACTCGTCGACGCCCGCCACGAGGCGCCATGGACCCATCCCGACCGGCTCTTGGACGCGATCAGTCGATTCGTTGGCTGACCGTGCGTTCTCGATGCTGGGCGAGCGGCGTTTGGCACCTCATGCGCCAGGAACGGTTATTTTTGGCTCACAGATGACCGCAGAATCGCACCATCGGGCAGCTTCGACGGTTGAGATCGCTGGAACCAGGTCGGTTGTAGCGGCCTACTTCGCCCTGACCAAACCCCGCATAATCGAACTGCTGCTGATCACGACGATCCCGTCGATGGTGCTGGCCGCTCAGGGTTGGCCGGGGACAACGTTGGTGCTTGCCACTCTCATCGGTGGATCACTCTCGGCCGGAGGAGCCAACGCCCTCAACAATTACTTCGATCGGGACATCGATGAGGTGATGAGACGGACCAGGACTAGACCCCTGGCCCGGCACGAGATCGAGCCACGCAACGCCTTGATCTTCGGGATCATCCTCGGGGCGGCCGGGTTCACTTGGCTTGGATTGTCGACGAACCTCCTCGCTGCGTCTATCACGACCGCGGCACTCCTTTTTTATGTCTTGGTCTACACAATCGCGCTGAAGCGCTCAACAGTTCAGAACATCGTCATCGGCGGCGCGGCCGGAGCGGCACCTGTCTTGGTGGGATGGGCCGCAGTGACCAACTCGGTTGGCCTCTCGGCCTGGGTTCTGTTTCTGGTGGTCTTCTATTGGACTCCGCCCCATTTCTGGGCCTTGGCGATCCGGTACAAAGACGATTACGAAGCCGCCGGAGTGCCGATGCTTCCGGTGGTCTCAGGGGTTGAAGTCACGACCCGCCGGATGCTGCTCTACACCGGAGTCATGGTGGGTGTCAGTCTGCTCTTGGTTCCAGTTGCCCCGATGTCGTGGATCTATCTTGGCGCTTCCATTGGGCTCGGTGCCTGGTTCCTTTGGGACACCTGGCGGGTATATCGACGGCCCGAGGCCGCGATGCGGTTGTTCACCACCTCAACCGTTTATCTGTCCGCCTTGTTCGCCTCCGTGATGCTGGATGTGCTGGTCAGATGAGGCGATTGATCGCTGCTCTAATGGGGCTGTCGCTCATCCTGGCGGCCTGCGGCAATGGATCGGGCGAAAGCGCGGTGACGCCGTTTGCGGTGGTGGCGTCGGCCAACGGGACTATCGGCCTCGGCACGCAACGAGTCATGTTTGCGCTGATCGACCTCCAGACCGACGAATTCCTCGCCTCTCCCGATAGGGCGGCTGCCGTGACCCTCCGCGATGAGAACGGGGCGCCGATCGAGACGTACGACATGGAGTTCATATGGACTGTTCCCGAGAGCCGGGGTCTCTATGTGGCCTACATGGGTTTCTCGGAGCCGGGCACCTATCAGGCGACGATTGAGACCGAGGGGATGGCGGAGGCCGGCCCTGTTGGGGTTGTCGTCTTCGAAGATCCGCTGGTGGCACAGCCCGGCGACAACGCAGTGCCGTCAGTGACGAGAACCATTGCCGACTATCCGGATCTGTCGATTATCTCCTCGGACACCGACCCCGATCCTGAGATGTATCAGGAGAGCATCGACCAGGCCGTTGGCAACGGGACTCCGGCTGTGATCACATTCGCAACTCCGGCTTGGTGTGCCTCCCAGACGTGCGGGCCCCTCCTCGACCAGGTCAAGGTTCTCCGCCCCGACTATCCGGGTGTGGACTTTCTTCACGTCGAGGTCTACGAGGACATCCAGGTCGCGTCCTTGGAGGAGCTGGAAACCATCGCCGCGGTCGAGGAATGGGGCCTTCCGTCAGAGCCATGGGTGTTTGTCATTGACTCAAACGGAGTGGTGACCGCTTCCTTTGAAGGTGCCGCCTCCGACAGCGAACTGGCTACTGCCATAGGTGCGGTGTCGTCCTGACCGAGTAGTTGGTCGGCCGCTCAGAATCCCCGTATGATGCCGTCGCGAATGGGTAGATTCAGTCAACGTTTTTCTCGCCTGGTTGCGCTGATCGGCACTTTGTTGCTTCTCGGTGCGTGCAACCTCATCGAGATCGAGGATGCGCCCCTCACCACTTTCGATCCAGCCGGTCCTTTTGCCGAACGGATCAATGGGCTGTTTTGGCCGGTGTTTTGGGTTGCCGTGGTTGTCTTCGTCCTAGTTCAAGGCGCCATCCTCGTGGCCATCTTCCTCTTTCGTGATCGTGAAGGGGCCAAGGAGGCCAAGCAGCTCCACGGCAGCCCCAAGCTCGAGGTTCTCTGGACTGTCGTCCCCGCCTTGATCCTGGCCGCGATCGCCGTTCCGACTACGGCCGCCGTCTTTGATCTCACGGGGTGCAGCGCCGACGCAATGGAGATCGAGGTGATCGGGCACCAATGGTGGTTCGAGTACCACTATCCGGATGCAGGAATCGACACTG
Source organism: uncultured Gammaproteobacteria bacterium (assembly GCA_964194995.1). GTDB lineage: Bacteria > Actinomycetota > Acidimicrobiia > Spongiisociales > ZC4RG35 > JACZUI01. The sequence continues at coordinate 19,663 of CAXMPS010000341.1, forward strand.
CCAACGTGATGGTCGTGCCCGCCGGCAAGGAGATCTGCGCCAAGATGACGTCCGAAGATGTAATCCACAATTTCTGGATCCCGGCGCTCAACGGAAAGCGCTACCTGGTGCCGGGCCAGACAACGCTCCTGCGGCTCCAGGCCGACGAGCCGGGCGAGTTCTCGGGCGCCTGCGCTGAGTTTTGTGGGCTCAGCCATTCACTGATGAGGGCCCGCCTGGTAGCGCTGGACCAGGCTGATTACGACGCCTGGGTGGCAGATCAGCAGAAGGAGGCCACGCTGCCCGCGGAGGGATCGGACGGATATGACGGCTATCAGGTGTTCCTCAGCAAAGGCTGCACCCAGTGCCACACGGCACGCTTCGACGACGAGTCCGCCTCACAGATCGTGGCCGAGGGAGCATTCGGCGGTCCCGACCTGACCCAC